>CAMEUH010000065.1 GCA_945938055.1 uncultured Eubacteriaceae bacterium
TGCAGAAGGCTGTCGTCAGAGTGATTGTGCATTGATTGGTGGAGAGACTGCTGAACACCCAGGTCTTATGCCGGAAGAGGATTATGATCTTGCAGGTTTTTCTGTGGGTGTGGTTGATAAGAAGGATATCATTACCGGTGAGAACATTAAGGCAGGCGATGTATTAATCGGTCTGGCATCTACCGGTGTTCACAGTAACGGATTTTCCCTTGTAAGAAAGGTATTTGAAAAGGAACTTACAAAGGAAGGGCTGAATACATACTATGATGAACTGGGCAAGACTCTTGGGGAAGCTTTAATTGCTCCGACAAGAATTTATGTAAAGGCTCTTAAGTCCATTAAAAATGCCGGTGTGAAGATTAACGGATGCAGCCACATTACAGGCGGCGGTTTCTATGAGAATATTCCAAGAATGCTTCCGGATGGAAAAAGAGCCGTGGTAAAGAAGGATTCTTACGAAGTGCCTGCAATCTTTAAGCTGTTGCAGAAGAAGGGCGATATTGCGGAAGAAATGATGTATAATACATTTAACATGGGTCTTGGCATGGTACTTGCCGTGAAGAAAGAAGATGTGGATGCAGTCATCAAGGCTGCTGCTGCTGCCGGCGATAAAGCATTTGTTGTGGGTTCTGTTGAAGACGGTGAGAAGGGAGTTACCTTATGCTAAAAATAGCAGTTCTTGTATCAGGAGGCGGTACGAATCTTCAGGCCATTATTGACGGGATTCATGACAAAACCATCACTAATACAGAGATTAAGGTTGTCATAAGTAATAATGCAGGTGCATATGCACTGGAACGAGCAAAAAATAACGGAATTGATGCCGTATGCATTTCTCCGAAGAACTTTGAGTCAAGGGAAGTGTTTAATGATGCGCTTCTTGAGAAGATTGATGAATATGGAGTTGATTTAATCGTACTGGCGGGCTTTCTGGTTAAGATTCCGGAAAAACTGGTGGAAAAGTATGCTGGGAAGATTATTAACATTCATCCATCATTGATCCCATCGTTTTGTGGTGTGGGATATTATGGACTGAAAGTTCATGAAGCTGCGCTTGCACGCGGGGTAAAGGTAACCGGTGCAACCGTTCATTATGTGGATTCCGGAATGGATACCGGTCCGATTATCCTGCAGAAGGCTGTATATGTGGAAGATGGTGATACACCGGAAATTTTACAAAAGAGAGTCATGGAGCAGGCTGAATGGAAGATTCTTCCGCAGGCCATTAACATGATTGCAAATCAAAAAGCGTAATTGAGATTGAAATAATGAAAGTGCTGATACTTCCATGAATAAAATTTTATTCGTGAAGTGGCAGCACTTTTTCTTTGCTTTTAAAGAATCTTATCCAGAGTTTCCACAAAATACAGAATCTGCGGCATGCTGATGCCGGAATAATTGATGATAAGCGTTGCAGTGTAATCCGGATTATCGTGTTCACAGTATTCGGACAGACAGGAAATCAGGATTTTCTTTTCCCTGAGTTTAAAAATCAGCTCTTTATCGGTAAGTGTTGTGTTTACCTTTAACAGGAAATGAGTACCGGCAGCATCCTCAATGACACGTGATTTTTGGGAAAGCGGAGAATGGCCGATGGCTTCAATAAAATCGTTATGCTGTTTTACATAGAAACGCTTCAGACGGTTGATGTGACGTTCTAAGTAGCCGCCGTCCATGAACTTTGCAAGGGTGAACTGGTCAAAGCTTGAAACGGAGCAGGAATAAAAATTCATGGTAGAAATGTATTTTTCCATCAGTTCCTCCGGAAGTACCATGTAGCTGATACGCACGGCGGGGGCAATACATTTGGAAAAGGTATTCATGTAAATGACCTTTCCCCGTACATCAATACTGTATAGGGGAGGAACGGGAATCCCATGATACCGGTATTCACAGTCGTAGTCATCTTCGATGATATAACGGTCTTTTGTTTCATTGACCCATGAAAGAAGCTCCAGCCTTCTGGTAATGGGCATTACAAGGCCAAGAGGAAAGTGATGTGCCGGTGAGACATGCACTACATCACAATCGGATGATTCTAAGAGGTCCATGCGGATGCCGTCTTTATCCAGGGGAATGGCATCATAAAAAACCTCATTACTCTGATAAATGGCACGGATTTTATTATAACCGGGGTCTTCCACGGCAAAGTGAGTATTCCGCCCAAGAAGCTGAATGAGTCGTGTATACAGATATTCTGTACCGGCACCGATGATAATCTGGTCGGGAGAGACCGTCATGCCACGAAATTCCAGAAGATATCGCGCAATTGCAACACGAAGTTCACTGAGTCCGTTAAAAGGTACAGTATCTAAGAGGCGGGAAGTGTCGTAAGAAAGTGTCTCACGCATCATGCGGTACCAGGTGGAAGCCGGGAACATTTCCATACTGTTTTTATTGGCCTTCAAATCTACCAGATAAGTTTCATCCTGATATTTGGAATGATAGGGTTTGGTTTTGGCAGAAAGCGTGCGGTAATCAGAAAGCTCATTGACAAAAAAGCCTTTTTTTTCAACGGAATAGACATAACCTTCCAAAAGAAGCTGGGAATAAGCATTTTCCACAGTCTTTACGCTTATGCCAAGATGAGCGGCAAGGGACCGCTTGGAAGGAAGAATGGAATCCGGAGAGAGATGTTTTTGAATAATATCGTTTTTAATCGTTTCATAAAGCTGTATGTAAAGGGGTTTTGAAGATTCGTAATCGAAATTCACGGTAATCATGTATCTGACCTCCTAAAATTTTTATAAATTGAGTATTTAAAAGATATCAGTAATTATTATAATAAGATTATCAGTAAAAAACAAGAGAAAGCCGGAAGGCGGTTAGGAGGAAATCATGGGTGTATATGTGGTAACAGGCGGCTCAAGCGGAATTGGAGCAGCTGCAGTCGGGATTCTTAGGAAAGAAGGACATGAAGTTATTAATGTGGATTTAAAGAATGGTGATATTTGTGCCAATCTTGCCACACCGGAAGGAAGACAGAGTGCGATTGACGCAATTCATGAAAAATGTCAGGATGGTCTGGATGGAATCATCTGCAATGCTGGTGTATCCGGTAACTGCGGCAATCTGGAACTTGTTATTTCGTTAAATTATTTTGGAACGGTAAAGGTGGCAAGGGGTGTCTATGACCTGCTTAAGAAGAAGCACGGAAGTGTTGTGGTAACAGTTTCCAATACCATTTCACAGGGAACCGGACGCATGGATATCGTGGATCTTTTAAATAATGTAGGGGATGAGCAGAGAATCTGTAATATCGTAAAAAATCTGGATGCTAAAAATCAGACAATCGGTCAATCTATTTACATGGCAACGAAATATGCTCTTGCAAGATGGGTCAGAAGAGTATCAGCATCATGGGCAGCTAATGGAATTCGTGTGAATGCTGTTGCACCGGGAAATGTACGGACTCCGATGACAGACAGCTTAAGCGATGCGGCAAAATTTGCGGTCAGCGCCCTTCCAATACCGGTTCGTTATGGCTCGGATGCGCTGATGGATCCGGAAGAAATTGCGGAATCCATGAAGTTTCTTTTGTCGAATGCAGCACGAGGCATTAATGGTATTATTCTGTTTACCGATGGCGGAACGGATGCGCTTCTGAATTCTGAAAAGGTATATTAATGGGAGGAAATGACAATGAGAGCGATTGAAAAGTATATCGATGCATTAAAAAAATGTGATAATAAAGCACTTGCGGAAATCTTTGCACCGGATGGAACCCTTAGGGATTACTGCCCGAACAGTACCGGTCGTCAGGAGTATCATGTGTATGGTCGGGAAGCCATTGACATGTTTTTTAAGAATAAATTTTCTTTCCGCCAGTACCAGATTTCCGATGCGGAAATCGTTAATGACTGGCAGGCAGAATTTGTGGCATCCATTGGAGGATACTATGTCATGGCAATCGCAACGGTGCGCAGGGTAGATGAAAATGGACTGATAACGAGACTTACGGTACGTCCGAAGTAAGTTTGTGGAAGATTTGTAAGTGAAAATTTTCTTGACTTTTTCTTTTATGATTTGGTAAAATACATACTGTCGAGTAGCAAAAGGCGTAAATCCAGATTTGGATTTACGCCTTTTTGTTATGGAAAAAAGATATGGTATCAGACCATTAGGAGGTTATTATGGAACAAAAATCAAATACTTTTCTGGAAACAGAAAAAATCGGGAAATTAATGCGGATGTATTCCGTTCCCTGCATTATTTCATTGCTGGTCGCAGCGCTTTATAATATCGTGGATCAGATATTTATTGCCAATGCAAGTTATCTTGGTTCTTACGGAAATGCTGCCAATACGGTTGTATTTCCATTGACCGTTGTGGCTTTGGCAATTGCTGTCATGATTGGCGATGGATGCTGCGCTTTTGTAAGCATCTGCCTGGGCGCGGATGAAAAGGAGAATGCACATAAGAGTATTGGTAGTGCAGTCCTTCTTTGTGTCATTTCCAGTGTGATTCTTACGGCAGTATACCTTATTTTTGATGAACAGATTCTATCCATGTTTGGTGGAAGGGTCAATGAAGAAACTTTTATACAGTCCAAGGAATACTTCTTTTATATTTCACTGGGGATTCCATTTTACATGTTTGGACAGGCAATGAATCCGGTTATCCGTTCTGATGGAAGTCCGAAATTTGCAATGATTTCCACACTGGCAGGTGCTGCTGTGAACATTATTCTGGACCCAATCTTTATTTTCGTCTTCAAATGGGGCATGATGGGTGCTGCGGTTGCCACGGTTGCAGGTCAGGTTGTGACAGCCGTACTGGCAGTATGGTATTTGTGTCACATGAAGGCTGTAAGGCTGTCAAAAGAAAGTTTTGGAATTCACACAAAGCTTGCCGGACGCTATCTGGCTCTGGGAATTACAAGTTTCCTGTCACAGATTTCACTGGTTGCGGCAATGGCGGCAATTAACAACATGATCCGTAAATATGGTGCAATGGATGCCATTTTCGGACAGGCAGAATATGCGCAGATTCCTATGGCAGTTGTGGGAATTGTTATGAAATTTTTCCAGATTGTCATATCCATTGCAGTAGGCATGGCAGCAGGATGTATACCGATTGTGGGATACAACATGGGTGCAAAGCGGTTTGACCGTGCAAAAGCTCTTTTTACGAAACTTCTTATTTGTGAAGCTCTTGTAGGAGCAGTGGCACTATTTATTGTTGAGGTATTTCCGGGACAACTGATTCAAATCTTCGGTGCGGCAAATGAAAGTCCGTATTATACGGATTTTGCAATCAAGGCATTCCGCATATACCTTTGCATGATGGTATTTGCAACGGTAAATAAGGGAACCTTTATTTATTTACAGTCTTTGGGAAAGGCACTTGCGTCCACTGTTCTTTCTATGATCAGGGAAGTCATTTTTGGTGTGGGATTTGCAATCATCCTTCCGGTATTTTTCGGACTGGACGGAGTGCTTTATTCCATGCCGGTATCGGATATTCTCACTTTTATCATGTCGGCGTGTGTTATTGCATATACCTACAGGACGTTAGGAAATGATGCGAAAAGGTATTGAAATCATTGCCGGTTTAGCAAAATAGCAAATCCAACGAAACTCTTAATTGATTTCTTGCCTTCTTTTTATTATAATACTGTATATGTAAAACCATAATAAAAGGAGAGCCTTAAGATGAAAGTACTTGTAGTTGGCGGTGGTGGAAGAGAACACGCACTTTGCTGGAAGATTTCAAAGAGTAAAAAGGTAGATAAAATATACTGCGCACCTGGAAATGCAGGAATTAGTGAAATTGCAGAATGTGTTCCGATTGGAGCCATGGAATTTGATAAATTAGTGTCATTTGCCAAAGAAAATCAGGTGGATTTGACAGTGGTTGGTATGGATGATCCGCTGGTTGGTGGAATTGTGGATGCATTTGAAGCAGAAGGCCTTCGTGTGTTCGGACCAAGAAAGAATGCGGCGATTCTGGAAGGCTCCAAGGCATTTTCCAAGGATTTGATGAAGAAATATAACATTCCGACGGCAGCATACGAGAATTTTCATTCTCCGGAGGATGCCATGAAATATCTTGAAACAGCGGACATGCCGATTGTGTTAAAGGCGGATGGCCTTGCACTTGGAAAGGGTGTTCTGATCTGTAACACAAGAGAAGAAGCAATGGAAGGCGTTAAGACGCTGATGCTTGACAAGCAGTTTGGTGATGCGGGTAATACGATTGTCATTGAAGAATTCATGACAGGAAGGGAAGTTTCCGTATTATCCTTTGTGGATGGCGATACCATTAAGATTATGACATCCGCTCAGGACCATAAGAGAGCAAAGGATGGAGATCAGGGATTAAATACCGGTGGTATGGGAACATTTTCACCAAGTCCATTCTATACTGAGGAAGTGGATGAATTCTGTAAGAAATATATTTATCAGGCAACCGTGGATGCCATGAAGGCAGAAGGAAGAACCTTTAAAGGAATCATTTTCTTTGGACTGATGCTGACCCCGAAGGGACCGAGAGTGCTGGAATATAATGCACGTTTTGGTGATCCGGAAACACAGGTTGTGCTTTCAAGAATGAAGAATGACATTGTGGAAGTATTTGAGGCATGTATTGACGGAACCCTGTCACAGATTGACCTTCAGTTTGAGGATAATGCGGCAGTATGTGTGGTTCTTGCATCAGATGGTTATCCGGAGAAGTATGATAAGGGATTTGTTATCAGCGGGTTAGAGAATTTTAAGGATAAAGAAGACTATTTTGTATTCCATGCCGGAAGCAAATTAACCGAAAAAGGAATTGTAACGAATGGCGGACGTGTTCTTGGGGTTACGGCAACCGGGGCAGATTTGAAGGAAGCACGGGCCAACGCTTATAAAGCGACGGAATGGATTAGCTTTGAGAATAAGTATATGAGACATGATATCGGAAAGGCGATTGACGAAGCATAGTGGTATCAGGAGTATATTGTCGGACAAGGACGTCTGAAGGAATATACTCCTGTTTTTACGTACCAGAAGAATTGCGCATAAAAGGAGGAGACAGGATGAAAATGTTTCAGGAAAATAAAATCATTCAGAGAATCTTTACGGTTCTGTTGTCGTGCATTATTCTTTATCTGATTCTGGGGGAACTTTTTTTGCCAGAGGAAAATGCTCATGATAGTTCAGGATATACCATTCCAAAGATGCAGTGGACATGGATTAAGAATGATGGAAGCAGGGAAGCAATAACGGTTCCGGGAGAATATGATGTTCCTCGGAATGAAGTTATGACCATTGAATCGGTGCTTCCGTCCGGGCTGGAAGATAATACATATCTTCGCTTTTATAGTCTTCGTCAGGATATGTGGATTTTTGTGGATGATGTACTGAGGTCTTCCTATTCGACAAAGGATACCCGGTTGTTTGGAAAATCCAGTTCGGCATATTATGTTTTTCTGGAATTAAAGGAAGAAGATGCAGGGAAAAAGATCCGGGTAGAGATACAGACGGATTCATCTTATTCCGGTACGGTACGGACTGTTTATATGGGAGATAAGATTGAATTATTGCGTGCTTTATTTAAGGAGAGCGGTGTAGAAATTGTGGCTGCGGTCATTACGCTTTTTCTGGGCTTGTTAAGCATCATCGGAAGTGTGATAATGAACTGGTGCTATCATCGGCCTCTCAATCTTAAGTATCTGGGCTGGGGAGTTGTCCTTGCAGCATGCTGGCTGATTGTGAATTCACTTTTCCGTCAGATTCTGTTCCCGAATGTTTCAGTGATTAGTGATGTAACTTTCATGATCGTTTCAATTCTTCCGATTCCATTTTTGATTTACCTAAATCAATTACAGGATGGAAGATACCAGAAATTGTATTTCGGAATGGAAATAGTTGCGGTACTGGATGTTATCATTACGGTTTTCCTGCATGTGACCGGATGGAAGGACTTTACGGAAACAATTATTTTTGTAGCAGTTGTTTGTATTGTGGAAATTCTTTTCATGATAGGAACGATTATCCGGGATATAATTCAAGGCAAAATACAGGGCTATTATCTGGAAGCTATTGGAATTTTTGGAGCGTTTGTTGCGGCGGCTGTACAGTTCTTGTTATATTTTCATCAGACAGAAGTACCATTTAGTGGCGCCGTAGTGGCAGTTGGATTAATATTTCTTCTGCTGGTTGCGGTAATTAGTTCCATACAAAAGCTGGTTGCCTTGGACAGGGAAAAACAGCAGGCAATTTTGGCAAATCAGGCAAAGGCACGATTTCTTGCCAATATGTCCCATGAAATCCGCACACCGATTAATGCAGTGCTTGGCATGGATGAGATGATACTAAAGGAAGGTACGGATGAAAAGATACTGGAATATGCAAAGGATATCCGGAGTGCCGGGAAAAACCTGCTTTATCTGATCAATGATATTTTGGATTTTTCCAAGATTGAATCGGGAAATCTGCAGATTATTCCGGTGGAATATGAAATTTCTTCTCTCATCAATGATTGTTATAACATGATTGTTATACGTGCGCGTGAGAAAAAATTACAGCTGAATGTGCAGAATGATGAGACTCTTCCGCGAAGAATGCTGGGAGATGAGGTGCGAATCCGCCAGATTGTGATTAATCTGCTTACCAATGCGGTAAAGTATACAAAGCAAGGCGAAATTACACTTTCCGTTACTGGAGAAAGACGACCGGAAAATCAGCTTATTTTGAAGATTGCAGTGACAGATACGGGGATTGGGATTGCAAAAGAAAATCAGAAACAGCTTTTTCAGTCTTTTCAACGGATTGAAGAGAAGAAGAACCGGTCTATTGAGGGAACGGGGCTTGGACTTGCCATTACAAGTCAGCTGTTAGAGTTGATGAACGGTACGATTGAGGTAGAAAGTGAATATGGAAAAGGCTCCACATTTACTGTGACAATTCCACAGACCATCGTTCTGGATGAACCGGCTGGCGATTTTGCACAGGGGTATCAGAAAAATGGAATGGAAGAAATCATTCACAGGCGGGAATTCCGTGCAGATCAGGGAAGAGTTCTTGTGGTAGATGACGTGATGATGAATCTTAAGGTCTTTAAGGGACTGTTAAAAGATACGGGTCTTATGATTGATGTGGCAGAGAGCGGAAAGAAATGCCTTGAAATGGTACAGGAAAACCAATATCATATTATTTTTCTGGATCATATGATGCCGGAAATGGATGGTGTGGAGACTCTGCATGAAATGCAGAAGATAAACCACTTAAATCAGGAAACGCCAGTAATTGCCCTGACTGCGAACGCCATTAGTGGTGCAAGAGAGATGTATCTTAAGGAAGGATTTGCAGATTATCTTTCAAAGCCGGTACAGGAGAAGGATTTAAAGGACATGGTTCTTAAATATCTTCCAAAAGAGTTGATTAAGAAAGATTTCATGAAGCAATTAACATTTCTGGATGTTCAGAAAGGACTTTCTTTTTGTGGTGGTGTGGAAGAATTGTACGAAGAAGTTCTGGAAATGTATGTACAGGAAGAGAAAAGAAATTTACTTACACAGTTACTGGAAAGTGGTGATTATACAAATTATCATATTCAGGTACATGGCTTAAAGGGTACTTCTATTTCCATTGGTGCCACAGAGTTTGCCCAACAGGCAAAGAAAATAGAATATGCCATGAAAGATCAGAATTTGGAATATGTAAAGACACATCATGAAGAATTCATGAAGGAATATGGAGTTTTGTTGGAAAAGATACGGAATGCGTTAGAACTGTCATGATGAATTGCAGGTGAGAGAGCTGGGAATCTTCAGCCGGAGTGATACCGGCGAAGATTGGTCAATACATCAAAAGGAACCTTTAAATTTCGTTTCCCGTTTCCAAGTGCGATATGAGGCTTATTTGTGCCATGAAAATCAGAACCGCCGGATATCAGCAGATTATTTTCACGGGCAAGTTTTCGAATCTGGACTTCATCTGCAGGCGTATAGGTGGAATAAATGGCTTCGATTCCATCCAGACCATGCTTTTTTAAGTGGGAAACCATGTCGTAAAGAGCGGTACTGCTCATCTTGTATAAAACCGGATGAGCAAGGATGGCAATGCCGCCTGCATCATGAATGAGCTGTATGGTTTTTTCGCATGGCATGTTATCCCTCGGTACAAAGCAGGGACCATGGTCATTGAGATAACGGTCAAAGGCTTCCCGGACGGAAGAAACCATCCCCTGTTCATAAAGATACCGGGCAAAATGTGCCCTGGTAATAACTGCGTTTCCGAAACGCTCCCTGAGAGCGGATAGTGAGATGGCAATATGATGTTCCTGGAATCGTTTGACCATCTCTTCATTGCGAAGCTCCCGTGTTCTTCGCATCTGGTTTAATTCTTCCTGAAATGTTGTATCCTTATGGTCTATGAAAAGTCCTACCATGTGTATTTCTTTCTGCATGTAGGAACAGCTTAACTCAATTCCCGGAATTACTTCAACCTGAAGACGCTTTCCGGCCATCAGGGCTTCATCGATACCGTCAACGGTGTCATGGTCTGTTAATGCCAGTGCTGATATATGATTCTTTTTTGCCAGACAAATAACCTCAGATGGTGTTAAAGTACCATCTGAGGCTGTTGAATGGACGTGTAAATCTACAAGATTCAAATTCGTTCCTCTTTTCCATGAAGCGTCTTCATCCAGCTTCTTTTTAGGCTTCCATTTCTGGTTCTTCGTCATCGGATGCCATTGCAGCAAATCCCTGACGTTTTCTTGCCATTTCATCACTTTCCAGATATTCATCATAGGTAGTAAGTTTGTCAATCAGCTGACCGCTTGGTACGATTTCCATGATACGGTTGGCAGTTGTCTGTACAAACTGATGGTCATGGCAGGTAAATAAGCATACGCCCGGGAACTTAATCAGTCCGTTATTCAGGGCGGTAATGGATTCCATGTCAAGGTGGTTCGTAGGCTCATCAAGAATGAGAACATTGGAACCCATGATCATCATCTTGGAAAGAAGACAACGTACTTTTTCACCACCGGATAATACCTTTACCTTTTTAACACCATCATCACCGGCAAAAAGCATTCTTCCGAGGAAACCACGGACATAGGTTACGTCCTTTTCCGGAGAATATTGTGTCAGCCAGTCAACAATGGTATCATTGGTATTAAATTCTGCAGCACTGTCCTTTGGAAAGTAAGCCTGGCTTGTTGTAACACCCCATTTATAGCTTCCTTCATCCGGTTCCAGTTCTCCGGCGAGAATTTTAAAGAGGGTGGTAGTGGCAAGTTCATTGGAACCGACAAAGGCAATTTTATCTTCGCGGCCGACAATAAAGGAAAGATTATCCAATACCTTTACTCCGTCAATGGTCTTGGAAAGATTCGTAACGGTCA
>CAMEUH010000066.1 GCA_945938055.1 uncultured Eubacteriaceae bacterium
AAAAGGGAGGAAAATGTATGGAAGACAACAGAGTAGTAAACGGAAAGGCGAAGGCAGTCGGAAACGGCGGAAGGATTCTTAAGTTTATTGTAATTGGAATCATAGTTGGTATTCTGATTCTGGACTCCTTCTACACGATTAATGAGCAGGAACAGGCAGTTCTTACCACATTTGGTAAGGCACAGGCAGTTACACAGTCGGGACTTCATTTTAAAATTCCGATTATTCAGAAAGTGGAAAAGGTTAACACCACTATTAAGGGAATTCGTGTGGGATATGATAATAACGGGAATTCCGTTGAATCAGAATCCGTGATGATTACTTCAGATTACAATTTTGTAAATGTGGATTTTTATGTGGAATATCGTTTCTCGGATCCGATTAAGGCAGTATATGCATCGAATAATCCGGAAGAGATTTTAAAGAATATTACACAAAGCTGTATCCGAAGAGTGATTGGACAGTATAGTGTGGATGATGTCCTGACAACCGGAAAGACCGAGATTCAGGCGACGATTAAGCAGGAAATGATTCAGGAACTTGAGCAGAATGATATAGGTGTAACATTGGTTAATATCACGATTCAGGATTCCGAACCGCCAACGGCAGAAGTCATGGAGGCATTTAAAGCGGTAGAGACGGCAAAACAGGGCAAGGAAACGACCATTAACAATGCCAATAAATATGCGAATGAAAAACTTCCTGAAGCCCAGGCAAAGGTGGACCAGATTTTAAAGGATGCAGAGGCAAACAAGGCTCAGCGTATTAATGAAGCCAATGCAGAAGTTGCATTGTTTAATGCAATGTACGAAGAATATGTAAAAAATCCGGAAGTGACGAAACGGAGAATGTACTTTGAAACCATGGAAAAAGTGCTTCCCGGAACAAAAGTCTATGTGACGGATGATGCAACCGGTGTTACTACCATGCTTCCGTTAGAACCGTTCTCCTCAACCGTTACAACGAGTGGGAATCATGCATCGGATACAACAACACAGGCACAGTAAGGAGAAAATCACATGAAAAAAGGATTTGTTGGAATTTTAGTTATTTTGCTTCTGATAGTGGGAATGTCTTCCGTGGTTGTAACCAATGAGGACGAGTACAAATTAATCAGACAGTTCGGTAAGGTGAGTGCAATAAGGGATGAAGCGGGGTTAAGTTTTAAGATACCATTTGTTCAGTCAGTGGATACACTGCCAAAGGAACTTTTAATCTATGACATGGCACAGTCGGATGTCATCACAATGGATAAAAAGACCATGATTGCAGACAGCTATGTATTATGGAGAATTTCAGACCCGTTGAAGTTTGCACAGACTCTGAATTCTTCTATTGCCGGTGCTGAGGGAAGAATTGATGCGGTTGTGTACAATTCTATTAAGAATGTCATAAGCAGCATGAATCAGAATGATGTCATCAGTTCAAGAAAGGGTGGACTGGATGAAAAAATCATGGAAAGCATTGGAGCATCCATGGAACAGTACGGAGTGACGATTGTTGCGGTGGAAACGAAGAGACTGGATCTTCCGGAAGATAACAAAAATGCAGTTTATGAAAGAATGATTTCAGAACGTTCACAGATTGCGGCAACCTATACGGCAGAAGGCGCTGCAGATGCACAGGTTATTAAAAATACCACGGATAAGGATGTGGCAATCAGTATTTCCGATGCAGAAGCAAAGGCCGCACAGATTAAGGCAGAAGGTGAAGCAGAATACATGAAGATTCTTGCAGAGGCGTATGGAGATGATTCCAGAAGGGAATTCTATACCTTTGTAAGAAGTCTGGAAGCATTAGAGACATCTTTTGATGGTGGAAATAAGACCATTATCCTGCCAACGGCATCGCCGATAGCACAGCTGTTTTTAGGATATTAAATCATATCATGAATCGTTATGAATAAAAGATTCCCGGGAAACCGTTTCTTTTCCAACGAGAGAAGACGGTTTATCCGGGAATTTTTTGATAAACATGGTATTAAAACTTTAGAGTAGAAAGTATCTGTTCCAGGGTTGCTTCAATATCCATTCCTTGTTCTAAAATGGTAATGTCTGCATATTTTTCATAAAGAACAGAACGTTCTTCATAAAGGTCCAGGAGGGTCTGGTCTTCCCGTAACACCACGCCGCGCGCTGCGAGATTGGAAAGGCGTCTGCTTAAAATCTCGTATGGGACGGAAAGATAAATTACCGTACCGATGGATTTTAAATGCTGCATGGCTTCGGTTTCATATACAACACTTCCTCCGGTGGCAATTACACAACGGTGTACATCAATGGAAGCATTAATCTGGTTTTCAATTTCAAGAAATCCATCATCTCCCTGTTCGGCAATAATGTCCTTTAAAAGTTTTCCGGTCTTTTCCTGTATGAGAATATCGGAATCAATAAAGGTATATCCGAGTATTTTGGCAAGTATGACGCCGATGGTGCTTTTTCCGGCACCCGGCATTCCGATTAATATAATATTGTCTTTTAACATCATGTAATCTCCAAGTTTTTCTTCATCTGGATTCAAGGATTTGAATTCAGACAAATTATATAACAGAATTTATTATGGGACAATATATTTTATGTGGAAATCAATCTGGAGAGAGTTTTAGATTGACTACCGAATGGTAGTTCGTTATAATGAATAAGAGAAATAAAAATATCAACAAAAGGAACTGCTCTTGGATGAAATGAATTGGGAAAATGAATATGTCGCTTTCAAAACGCAGGATATTGGATGAGGCACTTAAGCTGTTTGCAATTAATGGATATGAAGCAACCAGCATAGAGCAGATTACCAATGCAGTTGGCATTAGAAAATCCTCTCTTTACAGCCATTTCAAATCAAAGAAAGAAATTCTGGAATTGCTGGTGGATGAAATAAAGGAGCAATATCAATTATATTTGGAACGTATGCTTAAAGATTTTGAAATGACAGAGGATAATTTTAAAGAAGGTACTAAGTGGGATGAAGAATATATTTTTAAATATGTTAAAAGTCAGTTTTATCATATTCAGTGGGAACCGGATTGCAAGGAAGAAGCACTCAAGATTGTAGAAGAACACATAAAGCACTTTTTTACAATATACTCTAGATGACTGGAAGGAGAAAAGAATGAAGAATTGGAAATTAAGCAGGAAATTAACACTTGGAATCACACTTATTGTTATCATATGCATGAGTCTGTTGTATGTGACGGCAAATAAGACTCTCAAGGGAATGATTCAGAAATCGGAAAAAAATCATATGGAGAGTGTTCTTGATGCACAGACCAGTCTGATTGAAGAATATGTAACACGACAGGAAGAATTATTGATTGCATATAGCAAAACTCCTGCAGTCAGGGAATTTTTGAAAGCTGTTAACAATGAAGAAAAGAAAAAGAATGCACAGTCCTATACTGAGTATTATTATGCCGGATTAGATAATTGGGAAGGTCTTTATATCGGGGAATGGAATACCCATGTTATTGCACACTCAAATCCGGGTGTGGTTGGAATTACATTGAGAGAAGGTTCATCACTCAAAGATTTACAGGATGCCATGACATCCAGAAATGGATTATATGATGCAGGAATTATCGTATCACCGGTATCGGGAAAGCTTATCTTGTCCATGTATTGTCCGGTGTTTGATACCAATGGGACAACCATTGTAGGGTACGTTGGGGGCGGTCCGAATGTGGAGAGCCTGGAAGAAATTCTGTATAAACTGAGAAATGAAGAGGATACTGCGGGCTATTACATGATAAATGTGCAAACAGGAAAGTACATTTTTGCGGATGACGAGGCACTTATGGCAACGGAAATTCAGGATGAAATGTTACTGAATATTATCGAACAGATTAAAACCGGAAAAAATAGCGGAGAAGTAAGATATAAAGGAGAACAAGGCAATCAGGTTGCAAATTATCAATATATTGACGAACACGGATGGGCAGTTGTTTCTTTTGACAGTGAAAAGAATATTTATGAAAATGCGAATAGAAATATGTTTGTTTTGGGAAGAATCTGTATTGTTTTTGTACTGGTGATTAGTATATTGGCCTTTGTTATGATTTTCATCAGCATGAAACCTTTACATTATATTGAAGAAGCAATCATGGAGCTTAGTAATCTGAAGTTACAAAGAAATGAAAAACTGACTCCGTGGATTGGAACGAAAAGTGAAGTCGGCAAGATTGCGACAGCTATGGATTCTTTATATGGAACCATGGGAGATATTGTAAAAACATTGTCAGCGTGTTCCTGTTCGTTAAATGATACGGCAACGGCCATGCAGGATTCTTCCGATGTATTGATTTCCTGTATTTCTGATAATTCCAAGGCAACAACTACTTTTGCAGAGCGTGCAGAGCAGATTGACAGTACAGTCGGAAAAGTTGAACAGGAAATTGTTGAGATTGGCAATGTGGTTTCTGATGTAGAAGAAAGAATTAAGCAGGGTAATTTACATAGTAGCTATTTGCTGGATAAAGTAGAACAGATGCAGAAGCTGGCAAATGATACCCTTGAGAATACGAATAAACAGATTATGGAAAATCAAAAGGCAATTGAAGAGGCAATTGGAGAATTGCAGTCATTAATGCGGATTGATGAGATGGCATCACAAATTTTAGATATTACCAGCCAGACCAATTTATTATCATTAAACGCATCAATCGAAGCTGCCAGAGCAGGAGAGGCAGGAAAAGGTTTTGCGGTTGTTGCGGGAGAAATTGGTAACTTAGCAACAAGTTCATCAGAAACAGCGACACAGATACAAGGAATTTGTAATGAAACGAAGAATAATATTTCAAACGTTCAGGCATGCTTTGATCAGATTATTTTATTTCTGCAAAGAGATGTACAGAATCAGTTTACAGGATTTGCAAAGGCAACAAAGGATTATTACGATTCAATTAAGGAAATGCAGATGATTATATCGGATATCGCAGAAGCTTCGGAAGTATTTGCAGGAACCGTACAAAATATTCAGAAGCAGATTCGGGAGGTATCCGGTGTTCCGGATGATCAGAGTATCAGAAGTCAGGATATTTTTGAAAAAGCCAGACAAACGGAAGAAACAGCGGAAGCTATGACTGTTATCATCAGCAAGAATAAGGAAAATGCAAATGCCATTAGCGGAATTGTAGAACGTTTTTCGTAAAACAAAGAGGTGGTATTTGCACCAAATTGACAGAATCATCATGGAATAGCGTTATGTTTAGAGCATGACGCTATTTTTTATATAGAGAATTCATATAGTAAGATAGGATTTGTTATGATATACTTACATAGAAAAGTAGAAAATTATAAGCAGAAAAGAGATTTTAAGGGATGAATTCAGTCTGGAAAGTATATGCCAAGAAGGCAGATTTTAATGAAATCGGAAAAAAATACGGAATTGACCCGGTAATTGCAAGAATTATACGAAACCGCAACGTGGAAGGATGGGAGAATCTGGAACGTTACATTAACGGAAGCAGGAAAGATTTTCAGGATGGTTTTCTCATGAAGGACATGGAAACGGGTGTAAAAATCATTGCCGATAAGATACAAAAAAAGGCTAAAATCCGGATTATCGGTGATTATGATGTGGATGGAGTGTCTTCGATTTTTATTCTGCTGAAAGGATTAAAGAAGCTTAATGCGGATGTGGATTATGTGATTCCGCATCGGATTGTGGATGGTTATGGAATTAATGAAAAGCTGATACAGGATGCTGCAGATTCCGGCGTGGATACGATTATCACTTGTGACAACGGTATTGCGGCAATAGAGCAGATTGCATTTGCAAAATCGCTTAACATGACCGTGGTGATAACGGACCATCATGACATCCGATTTAAGGAAACAGACGGAGAAAAGCAGTATATTATTCCACAGGCGGATGCTGTCATTAATCCAAAACAAAAAGACTGCGGATATCCTTTTAAGGAACTTTGTGGGGCAGCGGTGGCTTATAAGTTTATTGAGTGCCTGTGTCGGAGCATGCAGGAAAATGACAGGGAGTTTATGGACAGTCTTCTTGAAATGGCGGCAGTGGCAACTGTTGGGGATGTCATGGATTTGCAGGGAGAAAACCGGATCATTGTCAAGGAAGGACTGAAACTTTTAAATCATACAAAGAATCTGGGACTTCGTTCTCTTATGGAGTTAAATGGAATCAGTCCGGGAAACTTAAGTGCCTATTATATTGGATTTATTATCGGCCCGTGTCTTAATGCCAGCGGAAGACTGGATACGGCAAGACGTTCCTTAGAGCTTCTCATGGCGGAACATAAGGCGGATGCAGACCGGCTGGCGGGAGATTTGAAGGCATTTAATGAGGAACGGAAGAATCTTACCCTGGAGCAGACGGAAATTGCATCAGAAATGGTGGAAACTACTGAGCTTTCAAAAGATAACGTATTGGTGGTATATCTTCCGGACTGTCATGAAAGCATTGCGGGAATTATTGCAGGGAGGCTTCGGGAGCGGTATTATAAGCCGGTGTTTGTAATTACCGATAGCGAGGAAGGACTGAAAGGCTCAGGTCGTTCCATTGAAGGTTATCATATGTTTGAAAAGCTGCTTATGGTAAGTGACTTAATGACCAAGTTTGGTGGTCATCCCATGGCAGCAGGAGTATCTCTTCCCAAGGAAAACCTGGAGGAATTCCGAAGAAGGCTGAATGAGGATGCGAACCTTACGGAAAAGGAGCTGACTCCGGTAGAGTGGATTGATGTGGCAATGCCGGTGGATTACATAACAGAAGATTTTATCAGTCAGTTAAACATTCTGGAACCTTTTGGAAAGGGAAATGAAAAACCATCCTTTGCTGATAGGAATCTGATGGTTTCCAGAGTTCATATCATTGGAAAGAACCGTAACGTACTTAAGTTACAGCTTACCAATGAGAGAGGAAATACCATCGAGGCATTAAAATTTAATGCAGATGAGAATATGCTAAGAGAGGTGAAGACAGGAGATTTGCTGTCGGTGATTTATTATCCTTCGGTGAATGAATTTAACGGGAAAAAGACCCTGCAGATTGTGATTCATGATATGAGGGTGCAAAAGTAACTGCTTATTATTCTTTTTTTCGTTTCGCCTTATTCATGCCACCTGTCATGTGTTCTTCCTCAGAATCCACAAAGCACGCACGTTTTACGGAATCTTCTCCGTAGCGGCTGCGAATCTGGTCAATGGCGGAATTTAATTTGGAAAGGCGCTCATTTTTTTGCTGGTCGAATAAATCATACTGCTCAAAGTATTCATTGGTAGCCTTTCCGGTACTGACACCAAGAAGGCGGATGGGGGTACCATGAAAGCACTCTTTAAATAGTGATTTTGCCGTATCATAAATAGTTTCAGTTACATTGGTTGCGCAGGACAGAGTTGTCTGCCTGGAATAATGGTTAAATTCGCAGTCCGTGATGTTTACGCTGACAACACTGATGTATGCCTTATCTGCACGAATTCTGGCACCGACAGTTTCGCACAGGGATAAAAGAATCCGGTTGACAGTTTCCATGTCCGTTACATCGGCTTTTAAGGTAATGGAGTTACCATAGCTTTTGTTATCAACGGAGTGGTCTAAGGTCATATTCACGTCCCGTCCGTTGGCGTAATCGTGAATGACTTCACCGTGCTTTTTAAAATGATATTTCAAAATCTCCACATCCGTATGGGCAAGGTCGCCTATGGTATGAATACCAAAACCGTGAAGCTTTGCTGCCGTGGAACGTCCCACGAAAAATAAGTCATCTACCGGAAGCGGCCAGAGTTTTTCCGGGACTTCTTCCGGAAACAGGGTATGCACAAGGTTTGGTTTTTTAAAATCCGATGCCATCTTGGCAAGAAGCTTGTTGGAAGAAACACCGATATTTACGGTAAAACCAAGCTTAGCGTAGATTTCATCCTTAATCTTTACGGCAAAATCCGGTAAGGAACCATAGAGATGCTCTGTTCCGGTCATGTCGCAGAATGCTTCATCAATACTGTATTGTTCTACCACGGGAGCATATTTTCTTAAAAGTTCCATAAAATCATGGGAGCATTTGACAAAGTAATCGTAATTTGGGGAAGCAACTACCAGATTTGGGCATTTCTGGCGTGCACGCATGAGAGGTTCACCGGTTACAATCCCATGGCTTTTGGCAAGGGGAGACTTTGCAAGCACGATGCCGTGACGGTTTTCTTCATTTCCACCAATAACGGAGGCAATTTCGCGCAAATCCGTGGTCTCACCCTGTGAGAGACGGCGTACGGACTCCCAGGAGAGAAATGCAGAATTCACATCAATGTGGAAAATGACTGGCTTTGGCATGGGACACCTCCTATTTCAGATAATATGATTATAGCAGAACGTTAGTTTGGTGTAAACCGGAAATCATGTAATGAAATGTCGGATTGATATGGCGAAAAAAGGAGGTCTTTATAATGCAAACAGAAATCATATCAGTCAATCACCAGTCTTTCTTCATCATAAAACTTCTCGGCAAGGGAAAGGGTGGTTATTCTTATCTTGTAACGGATAAAGAAAAGCAGTATGTTTTAAAACAAATCCATCACGAGCCCTGCGATTATTATCAGTTTGGCAATAAAATTGAAGCCGAAATCAATGATTATAAAAGATTGAAGGAAATCGGTATCCGGATGCCCGAAATGCTTGACGTAGATATTGAAAAAGAACGGATTTTAAAGGAATACATAGAGGGTGATACTATTTTTGATTTGGTTTTAAATGACAGGATGCAGGAAACGTACTTTCAACAGATCAGGGAAATGTGCACGATGCTTTATGACGTTCATACCAATATCGATTACTTTCCGACGAATTTTGTGGTAAGAGATAGTGAAATTTACTATGTGGATTATGAATGTAATGATTACATGGAAGAGTGGAATTTTGAAAACTGGGGTGTGAAATACTGGTCGAAGACGCCGGAATTTCTGGAGTATGTAAAGGGGAAGCAAAATGCTATCGGATAATTATGGACAAAGTAAGAAAAAAATAGTATTATTTTAATAGTGATTTTGCGCAGAAACGATATGCAAAATTTTGGTAATGGATTAAATTTAAAGGATGGTACGCATATGAGATTAGGAATTCGTGCACACGACATGGAGAAGGCTCCGTTAGACGAGCTGATTAAAAACATCCACGATAAGGGGTTTCACTGTACACAGCTGGCTCTTTCCAAGGCGGTGTATGACTATAAGGTAGATATCGGCATGATGACGCCGGGCTTTGCCATGTACATTAAGGAATTATGTACGGAGTACAAGGTGGATATCTGTGTTCTTGGCTGTTATCTGAATCTGTGTAATCCGGATCCGGTAAAGCATGCAGAGATTGTGGAAAAATATAAGGCACATATCCGTTTTGCAAGTGTACTGGGCTGTGCGGTTGTAGGTACGGAGACTGGTGCGGTGAATACAGAATACAAGTATGAGCCGGCAAATCATTCCGAAGAGGCACTGGAGCTTTTTATTGAAAATTTAAGACCGATTGTGGAATACTGTGAGAAAATGGGTGTTATTTTTGCCATTGAACCGGTGTACAAGCATATTGTATACAATATTGAACGGGCAAGGAAGGTACTGGACGCCATTAACTCTCCGAATCTTCAGATTATTTTTGACCCGGTAAACGTGCTTCATGTGGGAAATATCCATGAGCAGGATCAGATTATTAAGGATGCCTTTGAAATTCTGGGGGATGACATTGCGGTCATTCATTGTAAGGATTATAAGGTGGAGGGTGATGAACTCATTTCCATTCCTGCAGGACAGGGCAGCTTTAATTATCCGCTTCTTATGAAGTACATCAAGGAAAGAAAGCCGTTTGTGCACATTTCCCTTGAGAATACCAAGCCGGAAAATGCCATTGCAACCCGTGATTTCATGGAAGAATTGTATGCAAGGTCATAAGCAGCCGGATTAAAATAGGGATTGTTTGAACAATTATTATATTATCAAGAAACTGAATGAAAAGAGGATTTTACCATGAAGAAAATGGAAGATTATGTAAGAAGCATACCGGACTTTCCGGAAGAAGGAATTATTTTCCGTGATGTGACAAGTGTTTTGCAGGATGCAGACGGACTGCACATGGCTGTGGACAAGATGCAGGAGTTTTTAAAGGATGTGGATTTTGATGCCGTTGTAGGTCTGGAGTCCAGGGGATTTATCTTTGGAATGCCAATCGCATATAATCTTCATAAGCCGTTTATTCCGGTAAGAAAGAAAGGAAAGCTTCCTTGTGAGACTGTGGAGGTTTCTTATGATCTGGAATATGGCAGTGCAACGATTGAAATGCATAAGGATGCCATTAAGCCGGGGGATAAGGTCGTGATTGTGGATGACCTGATTGCAACCGGTGGAACCGTGGAAGCAAGTATTAAGCTTGTGGAGCAGCTTGGAGGTAAGGTGGTTAAGGTAATCTTCCTCATGGAACTTGCAGGGCTTAACGGACGTGAAAAACTTTCCGGTTATGATGTGGAATCGGTTATCATCTATGAAGGAAAATAAATGAAAAAGGTTCTGACATATTATTTAAAACCATATTATCTTCGAATGGCGGGAGGATTCGTGATTAAGTTCATTGGAACCATCATGGATCTCCTCATCCCATGGATTCTGGCATATATGATTGATGAAGTAGTTCCGACGCAGAGCATTCGGAAAGTGTTCTTATGGGGATTTCTCATGATTGTATGTGCCTTTTTTGCTGTGTCCGGAAATATCCTTGCTAACCGTTTTGCTTCTAGGGTAGCAGAACTTTCCATGAAAACCATTCGCCATGATTTGTTTGGAAAGGTATCATATCTTTCCTGTAAAAAGGTCAATGAATTTACGGAAAGTTCACTGGTTTCCCGTCTGACTTCGGATACCTATAATGTACATAATGCCATTGGAATGATGCAAAGACTGGGTGTGCGTGCACCGATTCTTCTGATTGGCGGCATTGCAGTGACGTTGACTTTGGATTACTCCCTTGCATTGGTTCTGGTGGCAATTCTGCCCTTTATGGGAATTTTGGTGTATCTGGTTTCCAAAAAGGGAATTCCGCTTTACACAAAACAGCAGGAGGCTGTGGATGTACTGATTCGTAAGGTTCGTGAGAATGTGGCCGGTATCCGGGTCATCAAGGCACTTTCCAAGACCGATTATGAAAAAAGAATTTTTTCGGATATTAATGCGGAGGTGGTACGCCGTGAAAAGCGTGCGGCAATGACCATGGGGATTACCAATCCGGTTATGAATTTCATCCTGAACATGGGATGGGTTCTGGTCATTCTGGTGGGTGCGTACCGGGTCAATGCTGGACTTATGGAGAGCGGCAA
>CAMEUH010000067.1 GCA_945938055.1 uncultured Eubacteriaceae bacterium
CAGAGCCTTTGTATGAAAGACTCGCAAAATTTATTACAATTCTCAGAAATAACGGGTATGTTGTTTATGTGAATAAAATGTAATGCCGGATTGATATGAATCCGGGAGGAAATGACGGCTGACTTTATAGGGTCAGCCGTTTTTGTGCGATATATGGACATAAGGAGTCAAGTCAGGATGATTGCATCCAAGGAAGAAAAGTGATAAAATATTGATGATTTCCAGATGTGGAAACAATATGGTGAAAGGAAAATTCATATGCGAATTAAAACCCTGAAAATCTGCAATTTTAAATCCATTCGTGAACTTACCATGAATGATGTGGAAAGTGCCTTAATTCTTGTGGGTAAGAATAGTGTGGGTAAAACGGTTGTACTGGATGCATTGCGGGCTGTTGCAGGAATGTATCCCATTCAAAAATCGGATTATAA
This sequence comes from uncultured Eubacteriaceae bacterium, assembly GCA_945938055.1. Taxonomy (GTDB): domain Bacteria; phylum Bacillota; class Clostridia; order Lachnospirales; family Lachnospiraceae; genus MGBC120314. Next base: position 432 of record CAMEUH010000067.1, read on the forward strand.
TTTAAGCAGTGGAAATATCACGGTAGAGATTGAGCTTGCCATCAGTAATGATGATTTACAACTGATGAATGCGAACAGGATGTTTAGCCGCTATAAAAAGCATGATTTATGGATGAAGGATTTCACAAGTAAGTTTCCATCTTATGTGGATGGAGTGTTAAAGTTTACATATATTGTGAATCAGGATGGAAAGGTTCGGTATGATGATGGATTTAAGAAGAATAATCCATGGATCAGGGAGGTCTTCCCAAAGATACATTATATTTCCATAACACGGGATGCTACTGAGATTCAGAATGAAATTTTCATGAATAACGTACAGTTAAAGAGTCTTAAAGCGGGGCATTGCATTTTTGACAGCAGTAAGGAATGTGTGAACTGTTTTCAGTGCATGGGAGTGATTAATAAAAAATCACCGGAGGAACTTACGGTCCACGAAACAGCGAAACTCATGCAGTATAAGCTGATGTCTCTTGGCTTTGACCAGTTTATGGAGCGGTTTAATTATCATTTTCACAAGAACGGTTCCCAGATGGAAAATATTGAATTTGCAATGGATATTAATATTAAGGATGCGTTTAATCCTAATATTTACCTTAAAAATAATGAACGTGGAGTACAGAGCCGGCTGGAGGACATGAGCGCCGGCATGAAAAGTATTTATATCCTGTCGCTTCTGGAAACCTATATTGAAATAGAAAAAAGTATTCCGAGTATTATTCTTATTGAGGACCCGGAAATGTATCTGCATCCCCAGCTGCAGAAGGCGGCAAGTGAGATTTTATACCGGCTTGCCAAGAAGAATCAGGTCATTTTTACAACGCATTCACCAAATCTGATTTTCAATTTCAACTCCAGGCAGATTAAGCAGGTTCTTCTGGATGAAGATGGATATACGATTGTTAGGGAGGACGCTGATATTGATGAAATTTTGAATGATCTTGGATATTCGGCAAATGACCTGATGAATGTAAGCTTTGTGTTTATTGTGGAGGGAAAGCAGGATAAAGCGAGGCTTCCTCTTCTACTTGAAAAATATTATGGAGAGACTTATGATGAACAGGGAAACCTTCAGCGTGTTGCAATTATTTCCACGAATAGCTGCACCAATATTAAAACGTATGCAAATTTGAAATATATTAACAGCCTTTACTTAAAAGACCAGTTTCTTATGATTCGGGATGGAGACGGAAAGGATGCGGATTATCTGAAAAAGCAGCTTTGCAGCTATTATAAGAACAGTAAACGCTTTGATAAGGCAATCCCGAGGGTTACCGAGAAAAATGTATTGATTTTGAAATATTATTCCTTTGAAAATTATTTCCTGGTACCGGAAATCATGGCAAAGATTGGTGTATTGAAATCAGAGGAACAGTTTTATGATATTCTTTACCGTAAGTATCGTGAATATCTGTATAAGCTGTCAAGCGTGCGGAAAATGCTGGAGCAGGAACATATTATAATTCAGTCAAAGGAAGATCTGAAGGAGCATATGGAGTTAATACGGATTTATGTCAGAGGACATAATCTGTATGATATTTTTTACGGAAGATACAAAGGGGAAAAGGAAACAGAAATTCTTAAAAAATACATCGATGCGGCGCCGAGGGATACTTTTAAGGATATTCTGGATGCGATTGATGGATTTGTGTATTTTGACAGTAAGAAGACGAGTGATTGAAGGGAAGCAGGAAAGAAAACATGAATAAATATCGAATGTCAAGAATTCAGGTCATTGCGCTTGGATTTCTCATAATTATTGTGGCAGGAGTTCTGCTCCTGAAACTTCCGGTTGCGACCAGAAGCGGTGAGAGTACGGACTGGCTGACAGCAATCTTTACGGCGACCAGCGCTACCTGTGTGACGGGACTTGTGGTAGTGGATACGTATACATACTGGTCTGCATTTGGACAGCTTGTGATTTTGTGTCTCATTCAGATTGGCGGTTTGGGATTTATGTCCATTGGTATCTTTCTTTTAGTGTTTTTCCGGAGAAAGGTGGGGTTAAGCCAGCGAGGACTTATGCAGGAAAGCGTCAATGCCCTGCAGGTTGGCGGAATGGTGCGTCTGGTTAAAATCATTGTTTTGGGTACGGTTATTGTGGAACTTTGTGGAGCGTTGATTCTTTCCATTCGATTTATACCGCTTCTGGGGGTCAGGACGGGAATTTATTACAGCGTTTTTCATGCAATTTCCGCTTTCTGTAATGGCGGTTTTGATTTAATGGGACGTTTTGAAGAATATTCTTCCCTGGTCATGTTCTATGGAGACGGCATTGTAAATTTTACAATTATGGCGCTGATTATCATCGGTGGCATGGGATTTCTTGTATGGCAGGATATCCTGGCAAATGGACGTAATGTGAGAAAATACCGGCTGCATACCAAGATAGTGTTAATGATGACGGTTTCTGTTCTGGTTGTTACAACCGTGCTGTTTATGATTTTTGAGTGGAATAATACCATGGCAGACATGAATTTGAAGGAAAAAATTTATGCTTCCATGTTTAGTTCCGTAACGGCACGAACAGCAGGGTTTAATTCCGTTGATACTGCTGCATTGACGGATTCCAGCAAACTTCTTACCATTCTTCTCATGTTCATGGGAGGAAGCCCGGGGTCTACGGCAGGCGGCATTAAGACAACGACAATGGTAGTCATTGGACTTTATCTGTGGTCGAACATGAGAAATGCAACCGGATGTAATATATTTGGACGGCGACTGGATGATGAGGTGATTAAGAAAGCGAGTCTTGTTTTTTACATTAACATGATGCTGGCAGTTGGCGCGGCATTGATTGTCTGTTCATTGGAGAATATGGATTTTATTGATATTCTTTTTGAAGTATTTTCGGCAATCGGTACGGTGGGTATGACAACGGGTATCACAAGAGATTTGTGTACGGTATCAAAGCTTGTACTGATTCTTTTAATGTATTGCGGAAGAATTGGAAGCATGACCTTTGCCATGTCCTTTATTGAAAAAAGAAAAAATGCCCCGGTAAAGTTCCCGGTTGAGAAGATTACCGTAGGTTAGAGATTAGAAAAAAGATAGGAGAATATCAGAATGAAAACTGTATTAATTATTGGAATGGGGAAATTTGGACACCGTTTATGTGTGAATATGTTAAAGCTTGGAAATGAGGTTATGATTATTGATGACAATGAGGCGGCATTGGAGGATCTTGTACCAATCGAGAGGTATTAAAGAGTCTTGGACTGGATAATTTCGATATTGTATTTGTCTGCATTAGTGAAAATTTCCAGAGCAGTCTGGAAGTGACCAGTCTTGTGAAGGAGTTGGGAGCAAAGTATGTGATCAGCAAAGCGGACAGAGACATCCATGCAAAATTTCTCCTTCGAAATGGTGCGGATGAGGTGGTATATCCGGACAGGGACATTGCGGATAAGCTGGCAAGAAGATGCAGTATTGATAATGTATTTGACTACATTGAACTGACAGAAGGATATGCAATTTATGAAATTCCGGTCAAGCCAAAATGGGTTGGAAAGTCTATTATGGATGTGAATTTCCGTAAGAAATATAATGTCAATATTCTTGGAATTAAAAATGCAGAAAAAACAAAACTGATGCCGGGGGCAGATTATGTGTTTGGTGCTGAGGATCATCTGATGGTGATGGGGCATCAGGACATGATCGGGGAATTAGTTTAAATTATAAAAAATGGAGGAACGATATGGTTGAAGTAACAGCAAGAAATCTTGGAAGAAAACTATCAGAGGCGGGAGCGGATAAGAAGAGGATTTTATTGAACGTTGGAATCAGGGCGGTTTTAGGCATTATCTTTATGCTGGCAGGAATTTCAAGTATCAAAGACAATCCAATATTTGCATTAGTCATGCTATTAATTATCATCTTCATTGTGGTATATCCGTATTTGTCACACAGAAAGGATTATGTGATTTTTTATGAGAACGGAGTGGATTGCAAGGGCGAAGTATGGCCTATTTCCTCACTGGAACCGATAAGCTGGCGTACAATTTCCATGCAGGTGGGAAGCAGACAGAAGATGGACACGAAAATAAAGGAATTTGATGTTACTTTTATTGATGGAGCAAAGAGTGCATATAACAGAGCATATCTGAATCAGTAATGAATTCTATATAAGATAAAGGAGAAAAAAACATGAAGAAGAAAATAATCATAGTGGGGCTGGTTCTGACATTGCTTCCGGCATTCCTTCTTTTGGCTGGAATCGATTTTACGATAGGACCATTTTTAGAGCCGTTTGATTTGTATGAAAATAATTTAGAAAAAGTTCCCAGATATGGCGCAGTAGATTCAGAACTACAGATTCTTCTTGAGAGTTTTGTATCAGAAACACGGAAGAGTCAGAGTGGTAACAGTGTTTCCATAAAAGGGGTGGATTACTTTTATAGTGTGCCGATTTTTGTTGGCAGTGAAACATATTATGTGGCAATCAGGGTGGACCGTGACGATACAAAGAAATATAAAAAAATAGCAGATGAAACCATGGATTATTTATATGGGAAAGGTACTACATTGGGAACGAAGACGCTTCAACTGCAGGGTGTTATGGGCAAATTAGATGATGAAGTGTATGAGTATATGGTTGAATGGTTTGAAGAAACAGAATTTTTTGAAACAAGAGAACAACTTGAAAAGTATGTTCTTCCTCTGGAAATAAAGGAGTGTAACCTTCAAAATTATCGTATCATCAATATTGTGGTAATCCTTGTAATGGTGGCTGGCATTGTGCTTTTGATTTTTGGACTGAAAAAGGATGCAAAATATGAGAAGGCAGGAAAAAAACTTCAAAATTGTGCATTGAATATCAATGGAAAAGATTATCCGATTCTTTCTTTTGAAAAGGTGGATAAATATGTTTTCTATGAAAAGAATGAAAAGGCGGAAGCAGAACTGATGAAAGTGACTGGCCTTTCAAGCGAGGATGCAAAACAAATACTGGCTCAATGGGGAAATTACTATCGATAAGGAGACATATTGAAGAATATCCTTAAAAAGGGAAAACATAAGGTGAATGGTCTTGTATTCGGATATCCGGTGTGTTAAAATGTAAGCATAACTGGGGTATATTTCCAGATTTTTAGTGAGTTTGTGTACATGATAGAAGAGGAAACATTATGGAGTATGGACGACCAAAAGTATTACTTGTGGATGATGATGAACAGGATTTGGAAATCATGAGTTTATATCTGCGTGATGTAGCAGATGTAGCGACTGTAAATAGTGGCCGACAGGCAATGGAATACGTTCAGCAGTATCCGGTAGATGTTATTTTTCTGGATGTGAACATGCCAATCATGAATGGCTTTAAAACACTTGAGCAGTTTCATAAAATGAAAGAGTGTATTAATGTCCCTGTGGTTTTTGTAACGGAACTTAGTGGAAAGAGTGCGGTTATGAGCTCTATTTTTCTGGGAAGTGACGGATATTTAGTCAAGCCGGTTGATAAAAATACATTACGGCAGAAACTTCATGAACTTTATCAGAAGAAGTGCCAGATTGAGAAACAGAAGACCATTCTTGCAATTGATGATGATATGGCATATTTGAAGACGATTGACAGTTATCTGCGTGATACTTACAATGTCGTTATTATCAATTCAGCAAAGCTGGCATTGAGTTATCTGATGCAGCACAGACCGGACCTGATTCTTCTGGATTATCAGATGCCATTATATAATGGGACAAGTTTCATGAACATGTTAAATAAAAAGACAGAGTTTGCTCCCATACCGGTGATAATTTTGTCTGGTGTGATTGATAAAGAGGTTCTGAGAGACTGTTCTGCATATAATCCGGAGGCATGCCTTGCAAAGCCGGTTACAAAGGAACTCCTTTTGGAAAATATTGAACGGGTACTGAAAAAAGGGTAGGGATGAAAAAATGAAATACGTTTTATCGATGAGTTTGATATCCTGTTGTGTTCTCGCAGCTTATTTTGCAATTCAGGTTTTAATAAAATATGGAAAGAAATATTATGAAAACCGTCTGCTTTTTCTGATATGTTTGTCCAGTGCAGTTTGGAGTTTTGGATTTGGAGGGTTGATTATCCAGACCAATGTTGAAACTGCATATATCTGGCGGGCAATCGGGATGGTAGGCGTTTTTTTATATCTAATTTCTGTGCAGATGCTGATTTGTTATCTTTCTAATATAAGAAAGATTTTCCAGTATATTTTAAACGGAATTGCTTTTTTGGGAATTGTGATTTTTTTCTTTGTGGTACAGAAAAACCAGACAATCTATTACTTGTATGAAATGGGAATGACATACTATTTCAAAATAGGAATCTGGAATCGGATTTATACGATTTATACGGTTGTTGTTGCAATGGATATGCTTGTGGTGATACTGTACATGATATTTGGTTCCAGTTCTAAGAGATTGCGGGCTTTTGGAAAAAAGTTTTTCCTTGTGGAATCCATTATCCTGGCAGGAATGATGCTGGATACAGTATTGCCTCTTTTTGGGATACTTGCAGTTCCGGGAAGCTCCCTGACACAGTTTTTAGGAATGGTGGTACTTTATCATGCGATTACGTATCTGAATCATTCGCGGATTAACATTTCCAACATGTCGGAATTTATTTACTATTCGCTTGCAGTTCCGGTCCTGGTATATGATACGGATTATAAATTGCAGATTTTAAATGATGCGGCACGATCATTTTTTGACATGACGAATGTGAATATTGAAGAGAAAAAGAATCGAATTGAGGATTTATTTTCGATTGAGGAAAAGGATGTATTTACTTTTGAAGGAAATCGTACGGATATAGAAGCCTCCTGTCGGGAAAAAGAGACTTACTGCAGTCTGTCGGTAAGCAGAATTGATGACGCATATCAGGATGTAGTCGGTTATATTATAATGGTGACGGATTTGACGGAGCATATTAAGACGGTTCAGGAAATGGAAGAGGCGATTAATACAGCGAAAGTTGCAAGTCAGGCAAAGAGTACGTTCCTTGCCAGTATGTCCCATGAAATTCGTACGCCAATGAATGCCATTATGGGATTTTCTGAACTGTTATTAAAGATGGAACTGACCCCGGAGGTGAAGGATTATGTGGAGGACATTAAGGGCGCCGCACATAATCTTTTGGTTATCATTAATGACATTCTGGATATTTCCAAGATTGAATCCGGTAAAATGGAGTTAGTTCTGGAAAGTTATTATGTTGAGAATTTATTGAATGATGTTTCATTAATTATTTCGAACCAGGCAAAGAAGAAGGGGCTGGAGTATAATGTTAAAATTGATGAAACAATACCGAAAAAGCTTTATGGTGATAAGGTTCGGGTGAGAAGCATTCTGATTAATATTTTGAACAATGCAGTAAAATATACAAAAGAAGGAAGTGTTTTATTTGAGGTAAAGGGTCTGGAAAAAAAGGATGGGAAGGTGAAACTGGAATTTAAGGTTACGGATACCGGAGCTGGAATTAAGGAAGAAGACAAGGAGAAACTTTTCCAGAGTTTTTCACAGATAGACCGTAGAATTCATTACGATGTAGAAGGCTCTGGTCTTGGTCTTGCGATTGTAAAGGGTTATGTTACATTGATGGACGGAGAAATTCGTGTGGATAGTGTCTATGGAGAAGGCTCCACATTTACTGTGGTTCTGGAACAGAAAATTCTGGATGACAGCCCGATTAATAATGCTTATGCCAAGAAAGAAGAAGGATATATTGTTAATGCCATTGGAAACATGAAAATTCATGGAATACAGGTGCTTGTAGTTGATGATAATCCGATTAACCTAAAAGTTGCCGGAAGCAGCATGCGATATTACGGACTGGAGGTTGACATGGCATCAGGTGGAAAGGAAGCCATTGAGTGCTGCCGGAAGAAAGAATATCAACTGGTATTCATGGATCAGATGATGCCGGAGATGGATGGAATAGAGGCCATGAAACAAATCCGGACAATTAGTCCGCATTATGCTGCCGGAGGAAGCTGCAAAATTATTGTTTTGACGGCAGATGCCATCCGGGGTGTCCGGAACCATCGGATTGAAGAAGGATTTGATGAATATCTCGGAAAGCCAATGAATTATAAACAGCTGGAGCGGCTGTTCCTTCGTTTTCTTCCACCGGAATGCATTAGTCAGGAAGAGGGAGCAAATGAGCACCTTTTGGATGAGGCAGGACTGGAGGACGATTTGCTCTATCTGAAGGATGCTCTTCCAAATGTAAATATCGACAAAGGTATGAATAATTGTGGAGGCAATCTGGAGGATTACCTTGAAATTCTGAAAATTACATGGAATTATGGCAGCGTGCAGCTGGAGGAATTAAGAAGACTTCATGAGGACAAGGATTATGAAAATTATACCATAAAGATTCATTCCATGAAGAGTACCACAAAAAATGTGGGTGCCATGCAGTTGTCAGACCTTGCCAGAAATCAGGAAGAAGCAGGATGTAATGATGATTTTTCATACATTGATGAACATATGGAGGAATTTCAGACGGAGTACCGTGAACTTTTGACAAGAATTGAATTTGTCCTGCGTCATTATAACAGGATTGATGATTCCAAACAGCAGACACAGAAAGAAATACTGACGGATGAATTGATTGCGCCGATTTTGCAGAATATCTGTCAGAATGTGGAGACGTTTGCATTTACCAAAGTCTTTGATATTCTGGATGAAGTGAAAAAATACGAGATTCCATCCGAATATCAGGAAGTTTTTGATGAAATTGCAAAGAAAATGGAAAATCTGGAAACGGACGAGGTTCTGGATATTATTGAAAAAACAAAAAAGGAATAAAAGAAAGAACCCCTGGTTCCCAAATGGAACCGGGGGTTTTGATTCTTATGAATTTTCCATGTGTTCAATGGATGCTTTGATAAATCCTTTGAATAATGGATGTGGTCTGTTTGGCCTGGATTTAAATTCCGGATGTGCCTGAGTGGCAACGAACCATGGGTGAGAAGGAATCTCAATCATCTCAACAATTCTTCCATCTGGGGAAAGACCGGAAAGCTTCATGCCGTGTTCTGTTAAGACATTTCTGTAATCATTATTTACTTCGTAACGATGTCTGTGTCTTTCATGAATGGTTTCTTCACCATAAAGCTCATAGGCTTTGGAGGTCTTGTCCAGAACGCATGGATAGGAACCAAGTCTTAAGGTTCCGCCAATGTCATCAATTCCTTCCTGATCCGGCATCAGATGAATAACCGGATGCGTGGTGGATGGCCGTAACTCTACACTATGTGCATCACTGTAACCGATTACATTTCTTGCAAATTCCACAATGGACAGCTGCATGCCAAGACACAGGCCGAGGAAAGGAATACCATGTTCTCTGGCATACTTTACTGCAACAATTTTTCCTTCAATACCACGGTCTCCAAAACCACCTGGAACAAGGATACCGTCAATGTCACTAAATATTTCAGCTGCATTTTCTTCGGTTACAAGTTCAGAATCAACCCATTTGATGGTAACATCTGCGGAATTGGCAACTCCACCATGCTTTAATGCTTCGACAACGCTGATATAGGCATCATGAAGCTGAATATATTTACCAACCAGGGCAACAGAAACGGATTTGGTTGGATTCTTCCATGCAACGCACATATCTCTCCATTCTGTTAAATCCGGTTCCGGACATGGAAGCTTCAGACACTCGCAGGCAACCTGCGCAAGGCGTTCTTCTTCCATTGCAAGCGGTGCTTCATATAAAATATCAACGTCCAGATTCTGTAAAACGTGACTCTTTGGAACATTACAGAAAAGGGCAATTTTATCCTTAAGCTGTGCATCCAGAGGATGTTCGGAACGGCATACGATGATATCCGGCTGAATTCCCATTCCCTGTAATTCCTTAACACTTGCCTGGGTAGGCTTTGTCTTCATTTCACCGGAAGAACGAAGGTACGGAATCAGTGTAACATGAATCAGAATTGCATTCTCACGTCCGACTTCATGCTGGAACTGACGGATGGATTCAAGGAAAGGCTGGCTTTCAATGTCTCCAACGGTTCCACCGACTTCAATAATGGCTATTTTAGTCTCTTCCGTGGAGTAATCACGAAAGAATCTGCCTTTGATTTCATTGGTGATATGAGGAATTACCTGAACAGTGCCGCCGCCGAAATCGCCACGACGTTCCTTTGTCAGAACGGACCAGTATACCTTACCGGTGGTGACATTGGAATTTTTGGTAAGACTTTCGTCAATAAATCGTTCATAATGGCCAAGGTCAAGGTCTGTTTCCGCACCGTCATCCGTTACGAAAACTTCACCATGCTGGATTGGGTTCATGGTACCCGGGTCAACGTTAATATATGGATCAAATTTCTGCATGGTAACAGAAAAACCACGTGATTTCAGTAAACGTCCGAGTGATGCAGCTGTGATACCTTTGCCTAAACCGGATACAACACCGCCTGTAACAAATACATATTTTACGGACATAATTCTCCTCCTTAAAGTGTAATCTTATAATAACAACATCAATTCATATATTATATAACATTATTGGAAATATTTCAAACGATATATTCCGGAAATACATAGATTATTTACGGATATTGAATTTTTTTTAGAAATATTTAATAATTGTGTTCAAATTTTCACATTCTATATATTGATTTATATAGAATGTTCAAAGTATAATAAAGAGGAAATCTGTGGAAAGGCAGTGTAAATATATGGACGATAGAAATATAAACAATAATAAGGGAAATGGTCCGGAAAATGGAAAAGGACCGAAAACGGGACAGACATTAATCGTTATTTTAATCGCATTTGTGGTAACACTTATTGGAATGAGCTGTCTGAATAGTGTGCTTTATGGCTCAACCAG
>CAMEUH010000068.1 GCA_945938055.1 uncultured Eubacteriaceae bacterium
GCTTTCTGAGGCACTCAGTCCGCTTTTTCTTAACATGGCAGGAAGCAGAATGGCTTCCAGACTGTGAAGGAAACTCAAAGTAATGCGGTTGGCGGAAATGGGGATCGCCATTTTGAGCAGATTGTGCGTGAAAGACCATGGAGACCGGATGAGAAAATCATTTCCGTGAAGGGAACAAACGGTCAGACAGAACAGGCAGGAGACAATCTCACCGCAAAGCAGTCCGGCCATTCCGGTAGCAGCAGTTACAGGGAGTCCTTTGCTTTCACGGATATGAAAAATCAGGAGAACACTTCCAATGCGGAAAATCTGTTCCATCAGCTGGGAAACTGCAGGAATGACGGCATTACTTTTTCCCATGAAATAGCTGCTGATGTTATTATGTATGACACCTAATGGAAGCATCAGGGAGATAATCTTTATCAGCATGGTACAGCGGGTGTCTTTTAAGATATTTTGGGCAAGGAAGTCTGCCATCACGTACAAAAAAACAGTACATACAATGGATAAAAGCAGAGAAATTCCGGTGCCGATGATAAGAGTGTCTTTGGCTTCTTTTTTTTGTCCGCGTGCCAGAAAGGCAGCGGTATATCTGGATATGGCAACAGAAATGCCGCTGCTTGCAATGGCCATGCAGATGGTTACAAGCGGAAAAACCATCTGATAGAGTCCCAGTCCTTCTGCACCAATGATTCCGGTTAGAAAAATCCGGTAATAAAATCCAAGAAGCCGGCTGATGATTCCGGCAGTCGTTAAAATCAGAGTTCCTTTCAAAATGGCATTTTTTTTCATGGGAGCCCCTTTTTCGCATTTCTTATTATCATTATATTGCTTTTTTACATATTATATTAATAGAATATCAAAGATTAACATGGCATAAGATTTTTGTCATGTTTTATAATAGAACGGAATGGAGAGGGAAAAATGATTTATATGGATAATGCGGCAACTACTGCGGTACGGAGCGAGGTTCTTGAAGCAATGACACCATATTTTGGTGAAAAATTCGGAAATCCTTCCAGTCTGTATGGATCTGCCACAGAGAATAAGAAGGCGATTAATGAGGCAAGAAGGGTAATTGCGGATACCATTCAGGCAAAAGAAGGAGAGATTTTCTTTACTTCCGGTGGGACGGAGGCAGATAACTGGGCACTGCGAAATGTGGCAGAAAATTATGCAGATAAGGGAAAACATATCATTACCACGAAAATTGAACATCATGCGGTACTTCATACCTGTGAGTATCTTTCAAAAAAAGGTTTTGAAATAACCTATGTAAATGTTGACGAATATGGTATGATTAAAATGTCAGAGCTAATCAAAGCGATTCGCAGCGATACCATCCTGATTTCGGTGATGTTTGCCAATAACGAAATTGGAACCATTCAGCCGATAGGAGAAATTGGACGAATTGCAAAAAAGGCAGGAGTACTGTTTCATACGGATGCAGTGCAGGCATACTGTCATGTGCCAATAGACGTTAATGAGATGAACATTGATTTCTTAAGTGCAAGCGGGCATAAAATCCGTGGTCCGAAAGGCGTGGGATTTCTGTATGTAAGGGAGGGGATTAAGCTGTCCCCAATGATTTTTGGCGGTGCACAGGAAAGGAAAATGCGGGCAGGTACGGAAAATGTTCCCGGAATCATTGGTCTTGCGAAAGCCGCCCAACTGGAATCAGCGGAACTTTTACAAAGAATCGCAAAAGAACGCCGGGCAAGGGATTACCTGATTGAACGTGTCATGTGTGAAATTCCGTTTACACGGTTAAATGGACATCGGGTGAACCGTCTTCCTGGAAATGTAAATTTTAGTTTCCAGTTTGTGGATGGCGAATCCCTTCTTGTCATGCTGGACATGGAAGGTATTTGTGCATCCAGCGGTTCTGCATGTACATCAGGGCAGAAAGCACCATCTCATGTATTAAAAGCGGCAGGGCTGCCGGATGAGATTGCTTATGGGACGTTAAGACTCACCCTGAGTGAGGATACCACCAGGGAAGAAATTGATAAAACAGTGAATGTTGTGAAAAAAATAGTAACAGAGCTTCGGAATAAATCAGAGAAACAGAAGATGCTGGACGAATAATCGGAGGTAACATGGAAAAGGGAAAGGTTGTTGTCGGAATGTCAGGCGGCGTGGATTCGTCGGTTGCGGCATATTTGCTAAAGAAGGAAGGGTATGATGTCATCGGTGTAACCATGCAGATATGGCAGGATGACTATAATGAAGAAGGAAGAAAAGGGGAAGGGTGCTGTGGAATTACGGCAGTAGATGATGCAAGGCGCGTGGCAGAGAAAATCGGTATTCCGTATTATGTAATGAATTTTAAGGATGTGTTTCAAAAAGAAGTACTGGAGTATTTTCTGGAGGAGTACCGGCATGGGCGTACTCCCAATCCTTGTATTGCATGCAATCGTTATGTAAAATGGGAAGCTTTGCTGAAAAGAAGCCTTGAAATCGGAGCAGATTATATTGCAACCGGTCATTATGCAAGGGTGGAACAGCTTGCAAACGGCCGGTTTGCGGTTCGTAATTCCGTTACGGCCAAAAAGGATCAGACTTATGCGCTTTATAATCTTACGCAGGAACAGCTGAAAAGAACGCTGATGCCGATTGGGGCATATACCAAGGAAGAAACAAGGAAGATTGCAGAGGAGGCAGGACTTATGGTGGCACATAAGCCGGACAGTCAGGATATCTGCTTCATTCCGGATAATGATTATGCAAAATTCATTGAGGAACAGACACATGAAAAAAGCAGACCGGGAAACTTTGTAGATAAGGAAGGCAATGTTCTGGGCATTCACAAAGGGATTACCCATTATACGGTAGGACAGCGCAAAGGTCTGAATCTTTCCATGGGACATCCGGTTTTTGTGACAGAAATCCGGCCGGACACCAATGAAGTTGTGATTGGAGAAAATGAGGATGTCTTTACGGACAGACTGATTGCGGGAAACGTGAATTATATGTCTATCGGAGATTTTGAAGGAGAGTATCGTACTTTTGCTAAAATCCGTTATAATCACGGGGGTGCTCCGTGTATTCTGCGTAAGCTTTCTGATGGAAGGGTAGAATGTATCTTTGACGAACCGGTTCGTGCGGTAACACCGGGACAGGCTGTGGTGTTCTATGATGGCGAGTATGTCATGGGCGGAGGAACAATTCTCGGATAGAAAATGGACAATTGCATGGTATTTGTAAATTTGGTATACTAATAAAAATAATATCGGAACGACAAGATTAGGAGGCAGATTTTATGTGGTATGAAGAGGCAGTATTTTATCAGATTTATCCAATGGGATTTTGTGGGGCACCGCAGGTAAACGATGGCGTGACTGTTTCAAGGATTTTAAAGGTGATGGACTGGATTCCACACATGAAGAAACTGGGAGTCGATGCAATTTACTTTTCACCGGTATTTGAGAGTGATGAGCATGGATATGATACAAGGGATTATGCAAAAATTGACTGCCGTCTTGGAACCAATGAGGATTTTAAGAAGGTTGTCGCAGCCTGTCACGAAAACGGTATCCGTGTGGTGATTGATGGTGTATTTAATCATGTGGGAAGAGGTTTCTTTGGATTTCAGGATGTATTAAAAAATCGTGAAAACTCCCAGTATAAGGACTGGTTCTGCATTAATTTTGGCGGGAATAACTGCTATAATGATGGTTTGTGGTATGAAGGCTGGGAAGGCTATTTTAATCTGGTCAAGCTCAATCTTAAAAATCCTGCAGTTACAGGCTATCTTCTTGACAGAATCCGCCAGTGGGTTGCGGAATTTGACATTGATGGTCTGCGTCTGGATGTGGCGTACTGTCTGGATAATGATTTTATTCATCAGCTGCGTGAACTTGCGAATACCATTAAACCGGAATTTTTCCTGCTTGGGGAGATGCTTCATGGCGATTATAACCAGAAAATGAATGACGGAATGCTTCACAGTGTTACCAATTATGAGTGCTATAAGGGTCTGTACTCCAGCTTTAATTCCATGAACATGTTTGAAATCGCACACAGTATTAACCGGCAGTTTGGAAAGGAAAACTGGTGTCTGTACCGTGGAAAGCATCTGCTTACATTTGTGGATAATCATGATGTGAACCGTATTGCAAGTACGCTGACCAATGAAAAGCATTTACCGCTCATTTACGGACTTTTAATGTCCATGCCTGGAATTCCGTGCATTTATTACGGAAGTGAATGGGGAGTTAAGGGCGTGAAGGAAAACGGAAGCGATGCAGGAATCCGTCAAAGCTATGATAAACCGGAATTTACGGAGCTTACGGAACAGATTGCCAAAATGGCAAAGGCTCATAAGGAGAGCAGGGCACTCTGTTACGGAAGCTATGAAATGCTGGTGCTTACCAATAGGCAGTATGTATTCCAGAGAGCTGTGGACGGCGAGCGTGTCATTGTAGCGATTAATGCGGAGGACAATCCGTATACAGCGCATTTTAACGCAGGATGCGGGCAGGCAGTGGATATGCTGACCGGTGAAATACATGATTTTGGAGGCGGAAGTGAACTGTCACCATATTCGGTGCATTTCTGGAAGTGTGAAAGATAAAATGCAAAAAACAGAAATTTCGGAATAAACAGAGATTTTCCTGTCCATAATACATTTATGGTGATTATGCACAAAAATACTTCAAAATAATTCGTAAATTTCACTTGATATTTCTTACCAAATTTAGTAATATGTACTTGGTTGATTTTTTATTAACAATCTTTTAATTTTTATATTCACATTTTAGGAGGATTACAAAAATGGCAGTAAAGGTAGCGATTAACGGTTTCGGACGTATTGGACGTCTTGCATTCAGACAGATGTTTGATGCAGAAGGATATGAAGTAGTTGCAATCAACGATTTAACAAGCCCGGAAATGTTAGCTCATTTATTAAAGTATGATACAGCTCAGGGAACATATAAGTATGCAAGTACTGTATCTTATGGTGAAGATTCCATCACAGTTAATGGCAAGAAGATTACAATCTACGCTAAGGCGAATGCAGCAGAACTTCCTTGGGGAGAACTTGATGTAGACGTAGTATTAGAGTGTACAGGTTTCTACACAAGCAAGGCAAAGGCTCAGGCTCATATCGATGCAGGTGCTAAGAAGGTAGTTATTTCAGCTCCAGCTGGAAACGATCTTCCAACAATCGTTTACAATGTAAACCACAAGACATTAACAAAGGAAGATACCATTATTTCTGCAGCTTCCTGTACAACAAACTGTTTAGCTCCTATGGCTAAGGCTCTTAATGATTTAGCTCCAATCCAGTCTGGTATCATGACAACAGTTCATGCTTACACTGGTGATCAGATGATTCTTGACGGACCACAGAGAAAGGGCGACAAGAGAAGATCAAGAGCAGGTGCTCAGAATATCGTTCCAAACTCAACAGGTGCTGCTAAGGCAATCGGCTTAGTTATCCCAGAGTTAAATGGTAAGTTAATTGGTTCTGCACAGAGAGTTCCAACCCCAACAGGTTCTACAACAATTCTTGTTGCAGTTGTTAAGGGTCAGGTAACAAAGGATCAGATTAACGAGGCAATGAAGGCTGCTCAGACAGAATCCTATGGTTATAACACAGATGAAATCGTATCAAGCGACGTAATCGGTATGACTTATGGTTCTTTATTCGATGCTACACAGACAATGGTAGCTCCTATGGAAGATGGCAATACCCAGGTACAGGTTGTATCATGGTATGATAACGAGAATTCTTACACAAGCCAGATGGTAAGAACAATCAAGTATTTTGCTGAATTAGGCTAATTACAAAATGATTCAGAAATAATCGGTTCAGATTATATTTGATCCAATTTGGGTCCGGTTATGTAGGAAGGATACAGATTCCCGTCAGGGACTGTTATCAGAACCTATAGGGCCGGGCCTGTTTTTATAACCACAAAACAAATTAAGGAGGCAATTGAAATGCTTAACAAGAAATCAGTTGATGACATTAATGTTAAAGGCAAGAGAGTGTTAGTACGTGTTGACTTCAATGTACCAATCATTGATGGTAAGATTACCGATGAAAACAGACTGGTTGCTGCACTTCCAACAATTAAGAAATTAGTGGCAGATGGTGGAAAGGTGATTCTTTGTTCCCATCTTGGAAAACCAAAGGGACCAGATGCAAACTTTACCTTAGCACCTGTAGCAAAGAGATTTTCTGAGCTGTTAGGACAGGAAGTGAAATTTGCGGCAGATGATGAGGTTGTTGGTGCAAACGCAAGAGCAGCTGTCGATGCAATGAAGGAAGGCGATGTAATTCTTCTTGAGAATACACGTTTCAGACCGGAAGAATCCAAGTGTGGTGAAGCATTCTCCAAGGATCTTGCTTCCATTTGTGATGTATTTGTAAATGATGCATTTGGTACGGCTCACAGAGCGCACTGCTCCAATGTGGGAGTAACACAGTTTGTTGATACGGCAGTAGTTGGTTACTTAATGCAGAAGGAAATTGATTTCCTTGGAAATGCTGTAAATAACCCTGTTAGACCTTTTGTTGCAATTCTGGGTGGTTCCAAGGTTTCTTCAAAGATTCCTGTTATTGAGAATCTGCTTGATAAGGTAGATACGTTAATTATTGGCGGTGGTATGGCTTATACTTTCATGGCAGCACATGGTTATCCGGTTGGTAATTCTCTTCTGGAAGAAGATTACAAGCAGTATGCACTTGACATGGAAGAAAAGGCAAAGGCAAAGGGCGTTAAGTTATTAACTCCTGTTGATAACATTGCTGCAGATGCCTTCTCCAATGACGCTAATACAAAGGTTTGCGGACTGGGTGAGATTCCTGAAGGCTGGGAAGGTCTTGATATCGGACCGAAGACCTGCGAGCTTTTTGTGGATGCATTAAAGGATGCTAAGACGGTTGTATGGAACGGACCGATGGGATGTTTCGAAATGCCAAATTTTGCCAAGGGTACGATTGAAGTTGCCAAGGCACTTGCAGACTTAAAGGATGCTACAACGATTATCGGTGGCGGTGATTCTGCATCTGCAGTAAATAATCTTGGATTTGGTGATAAGATGACTCACATCTCAACCGGCGGCGGCGCTTCTCTTGAATTCCTTGAAGGAAAGGAACTTCCTGGTGTTGCAGCTGCAAACGATAAATAATTTTAAACAGTAAGGTATAATTTCATATGCGGCTGTATAGAATGGATAGTGCAGCCGCATATTCATTCATTTAATATGTGAAAAATTTCACATTTATTATGGAGGGTCTGGCTATGAGAAAGAAGATTATTGCAGGCAACTGGAAAATGAATAAGACTCCGAGTGAGGCTGTAAGGCTGATTGAGGAGTTAAAACCGCTTGTGGCAAATGAGGATGTGGATGTTGTATTTTGCGTTCCGGCGATTTGTATCACAAAAGCAGTAGAAGCTGTTCAGGGTACGAATATTAAGATTGGTGCAGAAAACATGCATTTTGAAGAAAGCGGGGCTTTTACCGGTGAGATTTCTCCGGCAATGCTTGTGGATGCAGGGGTGGAATATGTAATTATCGGTCATTCAGAAAGACGCCAGTATTTTGCTGAAACGGATGAAACGGTCAATAAGAAGGTTTTAAAAGCGTTTGAACACCAGCTGACTCCGATTATCTGTTGCGGAGAGTCACTGGAACAAAGAGAACAGGGTGTTACCATTGACTGGGTGCGCATGCAGATTAAGATTGCTTTTACCGGAGTAACAGCAGAACAGGCGAAGAAGGCAGTAATTGCGTATGAGCCAATCTGGGCAATCGGAACAGGAAAGGTTGCAACCACAGAACAGGCAGAAGAGGTTTGCGCGGCGATTCGTAAGTGTATCGGGGAGATTTATGATGAAGCCACGGCAGATGCAATCCGGATTCAGTATGGAGGAAGTGTTTCAGCTTCCACAGCGGCATCGATTTTTGCAGAAAAAGACATTGATGGTGGTCTCGTTGGCGGAGCAAGCTTAAAACCGGATTTTGGGAAAATTGTAAACTATAACAGATAGAAGATTGAAATGTGCCGGTATACCGTAAAAACGATATACCGGCTTTTTTTACGGAAAATATTTTTGTATTTACAAAAAGAAAATAATTGTGCATAATAATAACATTGAGATTCGTATTTTAGGAGATGTGTGATGAAGATTATACATTGTGGCGACCTCCATCTGGATTCCAGAATGGAATCGGTACTGCCAAGGGAAAAAGCAAAAGAACGAAAAAATGAAATCCTGATGACATTTCTGAAAATGGTGGATTATGCCAGGAAAAACTGGGTTTCTGTTATTATGATTGCCGGTGACATGTTTGATACCAGAACCGTGTCAGCCAAGGTAAGGAATACGGTACTGGATGCAATACGTTCCAATCCGGGAATTACGTTTCTGTATCTGAAGGGAAATCATGACAGCGACAATTTCATGGACGGAATGCCGGACAAGCCGGAAAATCTGAAGTTTTTCGGGACGGAATGGACACGCTATGAGTTTGAGGATGTGGTAATTTGTGGTGTGGAGCTGAATGAAAAGAATACGGACCGGATTTATGATTCTCTGATTCTGGATAGCAGAAGACTGAATATTGTCATGCTGCACGGACAGGAAAGCACCAGCGTAGTAAAGGATAAGGCGGAAATTATTAACCTTAAGGAACTGAAAGGAAAGAATATTGATTATCTGGCATTGGGACATGTTCATTCCTATAAGACAGGAACGCTGGATTCAAGGGGAAGCTATGCGTACTGTGGCTGTCTGGAAGGAAGAGGCTTTGATGAGTGCGGGGAAAAAGGATTTGTGCTTTTAGAAGCGGACAGCGGAAGGCTGAGTACGCAGTTTATTCCTGCGGCGTCCCGGACATTGCATGAAAAGGTTGTGGATGTTACCGGATTGGAATCTACCATCCAGATGCTTAAAAAAGTGGAAGAAGCGGTGGAAGGCATTCCGGAAAATGCCCTTGTTAAGATTGTGCTGACCGGAAGAATTTCCATAGACACGGAGAAAGATATCCGTTACCTGGAGCAGTTCCTTTTGGACCGTTTCTATTTTGGCAGGGTTAAGGATTTGACAAAGCTTGAGATTAAGATTGAAGAGTATCAGCATGATGCAACCTTAAAGGGAGAGTTTATCCGGCTGGTGCTGGCATCTTCTCTGGCTGAGGAAGAAAAGCAGCAGGTAATCGTATGCGGGATTAAAGCACTTTCCGGGGAGGAACTGGACGAATGAAATTATTGAACTGTTACATAGAAAATTTTGGAAAACTCCATGGATACCGTCATACCTTTGAAGATGGACTGAATATTATTCTGGAAGACAACGGATGGGGGAAGACGACCTTTGCTGCATTTGTAAAGGCAATGTTTTACGGAATGGATTATACCACGAAAAAGTCGGTGGCAGAAAATGAGCGAAGAAGATTTCAGCCGTGGCAGGGTGGCAGTTACGGAGGATACATTGTATTTGAAATAAAAGGCAAGATATACCGGATTGAGCGGTTCTTTGGGGCAAAGGACAAGGATGATGTATACCATTTGTATGATGAAACAAGCGGAATGATAAGCAATGATTTTGGAGAGCGTCCGGGTGAGGAAATCTTCGGGATTGATGCTTTTGCTTATGAAAGAAGTACTTTTATGCCGCAGAATGGCAGGGAATTCAGTATGAATGACAGTCTGACGGCAAAGCTGGGAAATGTTTCTGCAGAAAACGGTGATGTGGAAAGTTTCCAGAAAGCAATGGAACAGATTGAGAGCAGAATCAAATACTACAAGAAAACGGGGGAACGTGGAAGAATTGCGGAGCTGGAAAGCCAGATTGCAGGATTAAATCATGAACTTTCGCAGTTCCAGAATAAGACAGAATCTATGGAAACGCTAAAGAATAAGAAGGCGGAACTGGAAAATAAACGAATTGAGCTGTTTAATGAATTAAAAAGCATTCGGGAGGAATTAAAAAAATCCAGTGAGTATGATGGTCTGAAAGCACGAAAATCACATTATGACATGCTGGTGAAGAATCATCTGGATGCCAAGAGCAGACTGGATGGGGCAAAATTGTTTTTTGAAAAGCCGGAACTCATGAAAGAACTGGAACAGAAGAAGGATGATCTGGATCATCTGACGGTACTTGAAGAAAAATACCGGGATGAGAGTGAGAATTTAAAGGAACTGGAATATAGAAAACATGGCCTTACAACCCAGTATGCTGCGCATAAGAAAGCTCCGGTTGCAAGTTTTATTCTGATGCTTTTGGGGATTGTTGCCGCAGGATGCGGAATCTTTTTGTGGGTAATGGATGGAAATCTTTATCTTCCGGCAGCGTGCGCAGCTGGGGGCGTTTTGATGTTTCTGATAGGAATGATTACCTGGATTGCCGGAAATGGTAAGGCAAAGCGTGAGTATACGGCAAAAATTGGCGAAGTCGATGAACTGATTGACTGTTCCAGAATTGCCTTAAGGGAATATACGTTAAAGAGAGAACAGGCAAGAAAAAGTCTGGAGAATTTCGTAAAAGCGTTTCAGGTGGAGCAGCCGGAAAATTTATTAAAATCCCTGACGGAGATTGAGGGAAAGATTCGGGAATATGAAAAATTTTCCGAGATGGATGTGAAAGCAAGGGAAGAACTTTCTGCATTTGAGGCAGAAAATGAGATGGATAAAATCCGTGGTCTTTCTGTTCCGCATTATTCCATGGGAGAACTTCAGAAAAGGGAAGTCCGTGTTAATAATGCATTAATGAGCATCATGGAAGAGAAAAATGGAATTGTCCGGAGAATGGATGCCATTTCGAATGAGGATGAGGATGAAAATGATCTGATTCAGGCAAGGGAACGTCTTCAGGAAGAATTAAAGGAGAGTGTCCATCATTTTGAAATTCTTTCCATGACAAAAGAAATGTTAAGTACCGCAAATGACCAGTTTAAGACCCGGTATATTAAAAAGATGAAAGATGCATTCCAGTATTATGTAAAGATGCTTTATGGAATGGAACTGGAAAATGTATCGGTTGATATTGATTTAAATGTAACCATAGAGGATTATGGCGTCAGGAGAAATCTGGATTATTACAGTACCGGAATGCATGACATGCTTTTGCTGTGTACCAGATTTGCATTGGTTACGGCGATGTTTCCGCAAGAACAGCCATTTCTGATTCTGGATGACCCGTTTGTAAATCTGGATGGAACACGCATGAAGAATGGAATGGATTTTC
>CAMEUH010000069.1 GCA_945938055.1 uncultured Eubacteriaceae bacterium
CTTGTCATGAGCCAGGCAGTAGTATCTTTGACAACACGGTGTGTTTCCGGTGTCGTGTTATCCAGAAGAAGGTTTCCGTTATGGTCATAAACCTTGGTATAGTAGACTGGTTTTGTATAAATTCCGCTATTTGCATAGGTAGCATAAGCGGCACACATGTCAATGTTGTATACACCCTGCGTCATTCCGCCAAGTGCAAGGGATTCCGTCACATCGTGGAAACCATTCATTGCATTTTCAGGACTTACCAGAGTGGTCAGACCAAAATTCTGGAGATAGGAAAATCCTAATTCCTGAGTAATCTGATCCAGACACTTTACGGCAGGAATATTCTGGGATAACTTTAAGGCGGTACGCATGGTCATGATACCTTTATATTTTTTATCCCAGTTGGTAACCAGTTTTCCACCATTCTTATAGTAGTACGGACAGTCATCAAATACCGTTGCAAGTGTCAGTCCGCCACTATCAAGGGCTGGGCCGTAAACTGCAAGAGGCTTTATGGTGGAACCCGGAGAACGATAGGTGTTGGTTGCACGGTTCATGGAACGGCTTGTTTCCTTTTCACCACGTCCACCGACAATGACCTTAACTTCTCCGGTATACTGATCCATGAGGGTGAAAGCAACCTGAGGCTGTATGATAAAGTAAAGTGATTCGTAGGTAATTTCGTAGCCTTCAGATTCAAGGTAAGCTTTATATTCTTCCACAGCCTCCCTGCCGGCTTCTTCGCTGTTAAACAGAAGCTGGAAGGAAGGGGAACCTCCCGTGGTCTGGAAATAACGCAGCATGTTATAATGCGTCAGGTATTTTGCTTTCCCGTCCGGACCGACAGTAGAAAGATTCAGTGAAATGGAAACAGAAGTCTTCTCCGGATAATAGGAAGGGTCATTCAGCACTCTCTCGGCAATGGCCTGCATCTCCTGATCCTGAGTGGAGTAAATCGCCAAACCACCACTGTAAATCAGATTGGTTGCCTGATTTTCCGTATAACCAAGCTGTGTGGTCAGATCCTCAATCAGAACGTCAATCAGTTTATCTGTAAAGTAAGAGTATACCGTATTGCCGCCAGTCTCTATGTGGATGTCCTGGATACGGTCGTAAACGTTGTCATTAACGGCTTCTTCATATTCCGCAGGAGTAATATAACCCTGTTCCTTCATGTGTTTTAATACTTCCAGCTGACGCTCCCTGTTCTTGTCGGGATGTTTAATTGGATTATAGCCAACCGGATTCTTGGTAGTTCCGGCAATTACGGCACATTCGGAAAGCGTAAGCTCGGAAACATCCTTGTTGAAATAATTATTTGCTGCAGCCTGTACACCCAGATTACCATTACCGAGATTGATGATGTTCAGATAATTTTCCAGAATGGCATCTTTTCCCATTTCTGCATCAATTCGGATGGCAAGATACTGTTCCTGCAGCTTTCGTTCAATTTTCTCAATGGTACTTTCGTTATAAGCGTTGAAAACAGTGTTTTTAATAAGCTGCTGTGTAATGGTACTGGCACCTTCACTTAGTCCCATGTTCTTGATGGCAACGGAAGCGGCTCTGGCAATACCCTTTAAATCAATGCCGTTATGCGTGTAAAAACGTGCATCCTCAACGGCAATGAAGGCATGCTGCAAATCCTCGGGAATCTGGTCGAGTGTCACATAGACACGGTTCGAACCCTCTGCAATGAGTGTCTCAATTTCATTTCCCTGATTGTCATAAATCTTGGTTGCAAATTTGGTAGGGGAAACATTGATGGTTTCAATATCCGGTGTGTTTGCAAGAATACCGGATACCATTCCCATTACGAGAGAACATCCTACCACTCCAATAAAAATAATGGCAAATATGACAAATTTAATGGAAGCTGCCTTAAGAGTACTTCCGAATCGTCTGGACAGGGATGTCAGCTCTTTTTTTCTATGAGTAACACTTTCTCTTGAAAAGTTCATGTGTAACCTCCTTATAATGAAGTAAAAAGTGTTGTTGTTATCATCTAAATCATCAGTATATCAGAATTAATCGGATTAATCAAAGAAATAATTGATTCTTAAAACTTATGTAACATTTTCATCATATTTGATTATGGACAAAAGGAGGCGGTCTATACATTGACTATAGGAAAAAAGACATTTATACTATAGAAAATATGGATGATGGCAGGTGGATTATGGAAAAAGGATGGAAAATCATATATCGTGGCGGTAAAGGGGAGATTGTGGAAAAGAAATCCCGGTTTATTGCCCAGATATTTTCCATAAAAAGTGAAGAAGAGGCATTTGCACTGGTGGATGCACAGAAGAAACAATATTGGGATGCGAGACATAACTGCTATGCATTTATTGTGGGAGAACGTGGGGAAGTACAACGGTATAGTGATGATGGAGAACCGGGAGGGACGGCAGGAAAGCCAATGCTGGAGGTACTTCTTGCAGAAGAAATCACAAATTGTCTTGTGGTGGTGACAAGGTATTTTGGCGGGGTGCTCCTTGGAACCGGGGGACTTGTAAGAGCATATCAGCAGGCGGTAAAAGAGGGCCTTGCAGCGTCTGATGTTGTCAGAAAAGAAAAAGGAAACATCCTGATGGTCGAGACAGATTATAACAGTATGGGAAAAATCCAATATGCAGCGTCTGGCGAAGAAGAAAAGGTTTTTGTGACAGACTGCATTTATACCGATAAGGTCACCATGAAGATTCTTGCCCAAAAAGATTTCGTGGAAGCTTTCATCAAAAAGATAACAGAAGCCACCAACGGAAAAACACTCATTAATAAGGAAGAAGAACGGGTTTATGTGATTGTGGAAGGAAAACCGGTGCTCTTATAATTCGCTGTATTTCTTTTTCTGGACAAGGCGGATAAATAATGGAAAGATGCAGGTGGCCCAGATACATGAAAAAAATCCTGATAAGGAATCAGCAAGGACTTCTGACAATGGAAGGAGGGAAAATCCCTTTGTAATGAGAAGCATTCCTCCTAATCCGAGGAAGATTTTTATAAATTGCATGAAAATGGAAAGACATTCTGTTCCAAAGCGGATAAAACGGTCTTCCACATAGGAACCAATGGCAAATCCCGAAAGAGAGCATGCAAATATGATGGAATCGGCTGTGAGTTCCACTGTGGAAATATTCCAGCGCACTAACAGCAGGGAATAGAATATCAGTCCCAGGGCATAGGCAATGGCAAGAATCAGAAGGGCGATTTTGTTATTTTGCGGAATGGTATAATTATCGGTCACATGTTTTAACAGAAAAATCATAACAGTACTAATTAATAATGAAGTAAATACGTCAAGCGGGGTGTGCACTCCCAGATACATTCTGGAAAAAAGCACAAGAAGGACTATGATACAGCAAAGAATCCGGACAGCTTTCTTTTTACTCCATGCCGCAAGGGAAAGAAAGATAGAGGAACTGCTCTGGACATGACCGCTTGGAAAGGAATATCCGGTTGCAGTTTCCATGGCGGAATCAACCGGAGAAAACTGTGGATTTAAAATCCATGGACGTGGAATGCGGAAGACAATCTTTGCCCCCTGTACTATGGAACCAGAGAGGAAAAAGACAAACAGAGCTTTGTAAGCCGTGGATTTATTAATGCACCAGTATATGATGCATATTAATGGAAGCAGAACGGTGATTTCTCCACAAAAAGAAATGATGCGGAAAATATAATCCAGTATATCAGTACGAAAATGACTTAAAAATTCTAAAAAATTCATTTGGGTGAATTCCCTTCCTATATAAAAATAATATATTTTATCATAACGTATTTCGTTTGCTGCGTCCAGCAGTTTCTTATAAATGTGAACAATGGAAAAAATTCACAATGATAAAATGTATTTGATTTATTTTGGGATGATATTAGGCATTATTTCATAAAGATAATGGATTTTAATGGCTTTCTATTATGCATTTTAACAATAAATAGTCAGAATATTTAGAAAAATACAATCAATTCCTCTAAGGAGTTAGATAAAAATACATAAAGTTGCAAAACGGCGAAAGTGGCTTGAAATAGGGAATCTACGGGAATTGTTCAAAAAAAGTTCAAAAAAAATTAATAATATACAAAAAATAGTCTTGTTAAAATCGTACAAAAATGTTATGATGTGTATGTCAGAAAAAATATACAATGACACATGGATGCAAAATCCATGGAAAAACCAAAAGGAGGGTTTATTCGAAATGAAAAAACTAGTTTCACTTCTTCTGGTGCTTACTCTTGTATTCAGCATGACAGCATGTGGCAACAAGAACACAGGTTCTGATGCTACTACAGCTGCTCCAAGCGCTGATGCAACAACAGCAGCTCCAGAAACAACAACAGAAAAGCAGATTGAAAAACCTGCTAAGATCACAATTACTTGTGATGGTACAGTAGTTAAGGAAGACGACAATGCTCAGGCTTTCTATGACAAGCTTGAAGAATTACTTGGCATTGACTTAGAGTTCGACCGTCCTGACCATTCTGGTTACAAGGATTTCATCGGAACATTATTCGGTGCAGGCCAGGGAGATCTTCCAGATGTAGTATTGTTATCAGCTGATGCATATGCTACATACGCTTCACTTGGTTACTTATGGGATATGACAGACGCTTGGGAAAATTCTGAGCCAAAGAACTCTGGTCGTGTTAGCCAGTTAGGTCTTGACTTATTTGAAGGTTCCAAGGTTGTTGGTCCAGACGGAGAATATCACTTATATGGTTTCTCAGCTGTTCAGGGTAATGGTTGTGTAACTTACATTAAGCAGTCCTGGTTAGATGCTGCTGGCGTTACAACACTTCCTACAACATATGCTGAGTACTATGATATGCTCAAGAAGATGAAGGAAGCTACTAAGGCCGAGTATGTTATTTCTGCAGCTGGTCTCATCGGTGGTGAGGCTCCATACATCAACTACCTTCCAGAATTCTATCAGGATGCTTATCCAGAATTCTATGAGAAGGATGGCGTTTGGGTAGATGGTTTTAAAGAGGATGCTATGAAGGCAGCTCTTCAGAGATTAGCAGATGCTTATGCTGATGGTCTCATCGACCCAGAAATCATTAACCGTTCCACAAAGGACTGCCGTACATTATACGAAGAAGATAAGTTCGGTGTGTTCACATACTGGGCTGGTAAGTGGTGCAATACTTTAACTCAGAACATCCACAAGGGTGAAAAGTATGCAAACGCTAAGACTGAATCACTTGTTTCATTACCTCCAATCGCTGAAGTTGGAACATATCTGAACAGAATTGCTCCACAGTGGTGTATCACAGTTGACTGTGAGAATCCAGAAGGCGTATTCGAGTACTATCTTTCTAAGATGCTCGATGGTAGAGATGTACAGCTTCTTTGGGAGTATGGTACACACTACACATATGATGGAAGCAAGTTCGAACTTACAGCACTTGAGTCAACAGGTAACACAGCTTCTTACAACCACATTGATGGTCTTCTGAAGTTAGGTGAGTACGCTTCTGATTTCAACGGTGGTAAGGATATCGGTCTTGATGTAGCTTCTCCAAAGATTGCACAGGATGCACAGGCTGTATTTAACGCAGCTTCCAAGATGGCTCCTTCAATCAAGAAGACAGAGACAATGAACGAGTACAGCGCAACAATCTGGACAGTAAGAAAGTCTGTAATTGCTGATGTAGTTATGGGCAAGATGACTGTTGAAGAAGGTATGGCTAAGTACGAAACAGAATGCGGTTCTATGTCAGAAGAAATCTTAGATTCTCTTAATAAATAAGAGTGTTTGAGTCTTCTCACAAACGCACAAATCTATGACTTAAAGGATGAACTTTGGGGCGTATGCCCCAAAGGGATTCCCATTTTTTTACGAGGAGACTCGTAATATCCATTTTATATTACAAAACATTTTTATGGGAAAGAGGGTAATAGAATGGCAGTATGTAAAGCTTGTAATGCCGAATTGCCAAAGAACGCCAGGTTATGTCCTAAGTGCGGTACTAAGGTTTATCAGCCACCGAAGAATATTCGTATTCTTGCAATTGTCGGTGCTGTAATCGCAATTATTGGCGGATTACTTCCGTTTATTCAAAATGCGGAAACTGTTAAAGATGCTTATAGTTATATGAGCTATCTGAACAATAAGAATTATGCATATCCAAATCATGAGATACTCTGGTATTTTTTCATGCTTGCATTAGTTGCAACCTGTATTATTGTTGTAGTGAAGAAAGAAGTATTCTCAATCATTACAACTGTTATTGCTGGTATTATTTTTGCACTTACAATGAACGATTTAAAGACATTCCTTGCTGAACCACAATATACCATTGGGTTTGGTACATATGTTGTAATTTTTGGTCTTGTACTTGCAGTTGCCGGATGTTTCTTTGATATTTTAAAGTATCGTAAGACGATTCAGTATGATACGAGATATTTTACCAATAACAAGTCAACATGGAGCAGAATGGTAAATCATAAGTGGTTCTATCTGATGTTCCTTCCTGTATTGATTTTTATTTTGTTATTCAACTATTGGCCGATGCTTGGTATTCGTTATGCATTTACCGATTATGTAAAGCTTCCTGTTTATGTTGGTATTAAGCATTTCCATAAGATGGCAACAAAGGATACCTATTTCTGGATGGCATTTAGAAATACTCTTGAACTGAGTATTCTGAAGTTATTCCTGAATACATCCATGGCAGTAATTATTTCCTTATTACTCCATGAAATTACCAATATTCACTTTAAGAAGACAGTTCAGACAATTATTTACTTACCGCACTTTATGTCATGGGTAGTAGTTGCTGCTATCTTCCGTATGATTCTTACAACATCAGAATCTGGTATTGTGAATCAGATATTAGTAAACCTGAATATTATTGAGGAGCCGGTATTCTGGATGGGTACCAATGAGACCTGGCGTCCTGTTTACTATATTATAAATATCTGGAAGGATACAGGTTGGGGAACAATTCTCTTCCTGGCTACACTTTCCGGTATCAGCCCAGAACTTTATGAGGCTGCACAGATTGATGGTGCTAACAGATGGAACAGAATGCGTTACATTACTCTTCCAGCATTAGCAAATACCATTATTACGGTATTTATTTTGAACCTTGCAAAGGTTATGAACCTTTTCGAATCCGTATTCGTATTAATGAACGATGCTGTTATTGAGGTATCCAATGTTATTCAGACATACATTTATACCCAGTCCTTCAGCGGTGTTCCGAACTACGGTTATACAACAGCAGTTGGTTTGTTCAAGTCTTTAGTAGGCTGTGTTCTTGTTCTTGGTTGCGACTGGGCATCTAAGAAGGTTCGTGGCCGCGGTATTGTATAGGAGGTAAGAAGATGAGTAATGTAAATAAGAAAAAACAAAAAGTTAAAGTCTTCCCTATATTTAATACGGTTTTATTTATTGTCATTTCATTGATTATTTTGATTCCTATCTGGAAGGTAATTGTAGACTCTCTGGATGCATCCGCTGGTTATGGTATGAGACTGTGGCCAAATCAGTTCACACTGGATGGCTATAAGATGGTATTTACAAGATCTGCTCTTTACAGACCGTTCTTGATTTCCTGTCTTGTAACAATAAGTGGTTGTTTCCTTGGTTTGTTACTTTCTACATTAGGTGCTTATGTATTGATTCAGTGGGAGATGCCAGGTAGAAGCTTCTTTGCTTATATGCTTCTTTTCACAATGATCTTTAATGGTGGTATGATTCCTACATACCTCGTTATTAAGCAGTTAGGTATGTTAAATACCTTATGGGCAGTTATTTTACCATTGTCCATTAACGTATATAACCTCGTATTGATGAGAAACTTCTTTGAAGGTATTCCGGCTTCACTTTTTGAAGCAGCTTCCATTGACGGATGTTCGCCAATTGGTATTTTCTTCAAGGTTGTGCTTCCTCTTTCCAAGGCTGCTTTGGCTTCCATCGGTCTGATGTTTGCCGTTGCATTCTGGAATGACTATACGAACTTCAAGATTTACGTTACAAAGAACTCTTTGTACAACTTCCAGATGAAGCTGCGTGGCTTAATCATGGATGGTGATGTTCCACAGACTGGTGATAAGATTTCTGATAATACAATTCAGAACGTAACAATCATCGTTGCCATCATTCCTTTCATGATTATCTACCCATTCTGCCAGGATTACTTTGTACAGGGTGTTAACGTAGGTGCCGTTAAGGAATAATGGATGTATTCCAATTGAATATTTCATGAATATTTGAGGCTGTCAGTTTTTGACAGCCTCTTTTATTAGACAAAAAATATGTATTATCCATATAGAAAGTGTAATACTTTAGTGCAGACAAGAGAATTTTGTGATAGAATATATCGTAGATATTTTGATATTCAATTTGTTTCGGGAGGTTTGTCATGGCAGCACGTATTTTCTGGGCAGGAGATTCAACGGTAAAACAGAATTATTACATGAGTTTTCCACAGACGGGAATTGGACAGGCATATGGTCTGTTTTTGTAGAAGAATATTAAGATCGAGAATTATGCAGAAAATGGAAGAAGTACCAAGAGCTTTATTGATGAAGGAAGGCTTTCATATATTGACAGAGAGATTAAAGAGGGTGATTTCCTGTACATACAGTTTGGACATAATGATGAAAAGCCGGATGAAGCAAGGCATACGGATAGCTTTGGAGATTATCAGGAGAATCTTAGGAAATTTGTAGATGTGGCAAGAAAGCATAAGGCATATCCTCTTTTGATTACTTCTCTTTACCGGAGATTATTTAATGAGGATAAGAAGACACTGGTTGAAGGAACGCATCAGGATTATCCGGAGGCCATGATTGCACTGGCAAAGGAACTGGATGTTCCGGTAATTGATTTGTGCAGTCTGAGTAAGAAAAAAATTGAGAAAGCGGGATATGAAGTTACAAAGAAATGGTTTTTGCATGTCCCTGCTGGAGTTTATCCGAATTTCCCGGAAGGAAAGGAAGACAATTCCCATTTGCAGTATGAGGGAGCATATCAGTTTTCCATGATTATTGCAAATGAGGTGGCAAAGATTGGCGGTGTTTATGCAGAGGTGCTGGTCGATCCGAATGCAAATCTGGAGGATCCGGGGTTACTCGTAGATTAGAGTGTAGATGGGAGAAAAGGTATGAGTTCGTTGGAAAATGCGATTTGGCAGCATGATTTCGAAGCGGTTCAAAAAATTCTGTTGGAAAATCCATCGGCAATTGATGAAACGGATGAAAATGGAAGCTGCATGGCTTTGTTATCAGCAAAGGCTGGGGATTTTGAGATTTTGCGTTATGTGGTGGAATATTCCAGGGCAAGCATGAATATTTATGACAGGGAACACCGGAATATCCTGCATTATGGTGTAATGTCAGGAAATCCAGAGATTGTGAAGTATCTGGTGGAACGTGTAGGAATGAATCCTCTGTCAGGAGACATCAATCTGGTCACCCCATTTGACCTTGCACATACAAGGGAAGACAGAATGATAGAACAATATTTTGAAGAATGGTGTGGGGCGGCTTATGAGGAATTATACCGGAATCCTATCCGTACCGGAATGTTTCCAGACCCATCGATTGTCCGGGTGGGGGCAGATTATTACATGGTCAATTCTTCTTTTATTTTCTTTCCATGTATTCCGGTTTCTCATTCAAAAGATTTGATTCACTGGGAAATTATCGGACATGCCATTACAAATCCTGAATGGGCAATGCTGGATGAACTGGAGGGCGGAAGAGGCTATTGGGCGCCGGATATTTCTTATCATGATGGCAGATACTTTATTACGGCTACATATCGCTTAAATGATACAGGAACCGTATACAGAAAGCAGATTGTTGTTTCATCCGAAAAGCCGGAAGGCCCTTATTCCAAGCCTGCCATTATTGATGAGGATGGAATTGATCCATCGATTTTTGTGGATGATGATGGAAGAAAATACATGCTTCTTAACCGGGGAGCAAGAATTTTTGAATTAAATAAGGAATGTACAGAACAGATTTCCAAGGCGGAGCTCCTTTATTACGGGGATTACAAAAGGGCACCGGAAGGACCGCATTTGTTGAAAAAGGATGGGTATTATTATCTGTTTGAGGCGGAGGGCGGAACAGGGCCTGGACATCGTGTTACGGTATCACGTTCCAGAACATTGAAAGGAATTTATGAGCCATGTCCGTATAATCCAATTATGCGGCAAACAGATGAAGGCGCAGCCATTCAGCGCTGTGGACACGGGAAACCGGTCATGACACAGAATGGTGAGTGGTATATGGTATATCTGTGTGGAAGAATGGTGGATGGACAATATAGTATTCTTGGAAGAGAAACAGCACTGGATAAGATGACCTGGACAGCAGATGGCTGGCCAATCGTGAATGGTCTGCAGGGTCCATCCGTATTAAGCAGAAAGCCGATTCTTTCGGTAGAATCAGAATCCTGGCACGAGCAGGATACCATCAGGGAGTCCTTTACATCCGGTAAGATTGGCATGGAGTGGATGTACCCGAGACCGCCTCATAAGGGCGCTATCCGGATAGAAGAAGGAAGATTGAGGATTACTGGCAGTCGGTATGATCTGGATAGTACGGCCTGTCGAAGTGTGATATTAAGGAGACAGAAAGATTTTGCTTTTACCTGCAGAACCAGTATGCGGATTCAGGGACTAAAACCGGGACAGGATGCCGGAATGACCTGCTATTATGATGAAAATACGTTTTTAAAATTTGGTCTGGAAACAGATGGTGAGCATCTTTTTATCAGGGTAACAGAACATGTGGATGAACAAACAAAAGTTACACTAGAGAGGGATATTACAGAGGAATTTGAAAAAAGTGAAAATCCGAAGGAATGCAGGATTTCATTCAAGATTCAGACGGATTATCTGAAAAGAACGTTTTCCTATCAGGTGCAGGGAATAGAAGAAGAACTGGGAATTCTTAACAATGTATATTATTTATGTGATGAGGGAATGAAAAAAGGAAAGCGGTTTACCGGAGCAATGGTTGGCTTTTATGCACATTCGGGAGAAAATGGTGAACTGACGGCTGATTTTGATTTCCTCGAATACTCTAAGGAAGGTGAAAAATGTTGAAAATAGAAAGCTTTATTCGCGAAGTGGCGGAAAAATTTAATTTTGATGTAAAGGATGGCTGGGGAAATGAAAACAGCCTGGTAATGCAGGGACTGGGCATGCTTGGAAGAAAGCGTGATAATGAGAATGCCAGACG
>CAMEUH010000070.1 GCA_945938055.1 uncultured Eubacteriaceae bacterium
TTTTATATTTTACATGTCACGAAAGTAGAGCTTAAGACTTGCAATTATCCTGTTTTTTGGTATACTACTAGATGGACGTTTTTGCGTTACAGAGTGCAGGGATTTTACTGCACAAATGCAGGATTTGGAGAAAAATCATGATAAAAAGTATGACTGGGTTTGGCAGAGGGGAAGCGGCCGGACCAAATTATAAGGTAACTGTTGAAATGAAATCGGTAAATCACAGATATCTGGATTTATCCATTAAATTACCAAAGAAGCTGAATGCTTATGAGGCGAATCTTAAAAATATCATAAAGAAGTATCTGGTGCGCGGAAAAGTAGATGTGTATGTAAGCTATGAAAATATTTCCGATGCAACGGTTGATATTCAGTACAATTCCCTCGTGGCAGCAAGATATCTGGACATATTCCGGGAGATGGCAGAGGAATTTCATATTGAAAATGATGTGAGGGTTTCTTCCCTGTCAAGATATCCGGAAGTATTGGTAACAGAGGATTTGGAACCGGAAGAGGATGAACTGTGTGGAATAGCGGAAGAGGCGCTGACAAAGGCCTGTGAACAGATTTTGGCAGCGAGGGAAGCAGAAGGAAGACATCTGAGTGAGGATCTGGTGTTAAAGCTTGACGGCATGACGGCAATCATTGATTATATTAATTCCCATAGTGAAGGGATTCTTAAGGATTATCGGGCAAAGCTTCTCGAGCGTGTCCAGGAAGTCCTTGGGGATGTCAATGTGGATGAGAGCAGGATTGCAACAGAGGTTGTGCTTTATGCAGACAAGATTTGTGTAGATGAGGAAATGGTTCGTTTAAGAAGTCATATTAACAGTATGAAAGAGGCCTTGATTTCCGGTAAGGAAGAAGGAATTGGTCGTAAACTGGATTTTATTGCCCAGGAAATGAACCGTGAAGCAAACACTACGTTATCTAAGGCAAATAATCTGGAGATTTCCCAGAAGGCCATTGATTTAAAGACTGAAATCGAGAAGGTTCGGGAGCAGATTCAGAACATTGAGTAAATGAGGTGGAATGTGACAAAGTTAATTAACATTGGTTTTGGAAATGTGGTGAATTCCAGTAAGATTGTGGCAATCATCAGTCCGGATTCCGCACCTTCCAAGCGGCTGGTACAGAATGCCAAGGATCAGGGAACTGCCATTGATGCCACTCATGGAAGAAAGACCAAAGGGATTATCGTGACGGATGGTGGAAATATTATTTTATCGGCGCTCATGCCGGAAACCATTGCCAATCGATTTTACAATAAGGATACAGGTGAAGAACATGAATAAAGAAGGATTGTTGATTGTTGTTTCGGGATTTTCAGGCGCAGGAAAGGGAACGGTCATGAAGAGGCTGATTGAGAAGTATCAGTCCTATGCACTTTCCATATCCGCAACAACCCGTGCTCCGCGGGAAGGCGAAGTAAATGGAAGAGAATACTTTTTTAAAACCGTGGAAGAATTTAAGGAAATGATTGCACGGGATGAACTGATTGAATATGCACAGTATGTAAACAATTTCTATGGGACTCCGAAACATTATGTGGAAGAACAGTTAAAGGCTGGAAGAAATGTAATTCTTGAGATTGAAATCCAGGGTGCCTTAAAGATTAAGGAGAAGTTTCCGGATGCCGTTTTAATGTTTATTGTTCCTCCGAGTGCCAAAGTCCTGAAAGAAAGACTGATTGGCAGGGGAACAGAAAGTCTTGATGTGGTTCATGCAAGACTGAAAAGAGCTGTGGAAGAAGCAGAGGGCGTGGAAGCCTATGATTACGTGGTAGTTAATGATGATTTGGAGACCTGCGTGGAAGATATTAATGAGATTATACTTTCCGAGCAAAAAAAGGTTGCGAAAAATCTGACTTTGATTAATAATATAAGAGATGAGCTTAAGTGCTTTTCGAAAGGAGAATAAATTATGTTACATCCATCTTACACAGAAATCATGGAAGTTGTGAACGGTGATACCGAACCGGGAGAACAGCCAATTGTACAGAGCAGATATTCTATCGTGCTGGCAACTGCAAAGAGAGCAAGACAGATTATTGATGGTGATGAACCGATGGCTTCTGTTGCGAATAATAAGCCTTTATCCATTGCAGTAGAAGAAGTGTATGAAGGCAAGGTTAAGATTGTAAACGAAGAAGAGGAATAATCTCCGGTTGAACCGGATCATGAAGAAGGAGGCTTTTAAGCCTCCTTTTTAAGTGCGATGTTAGATTTTTGTGCTCCATTTGGAACAGTCCCATACCTCGGTTACAATATCTTCGTAGAATTCCGGCTCGTGGCAGATGAGAATGATACTTCCTTTGTATGCCTTTAAAGCTCGTTTTAGTTCTTCCTTGGCATCCACGTCTAAGTGATTGGTCGGCTCGTCCAGTGCAAGGACATTGGTCTCGCGGTTAATCAGCTTGCATAGGCGGACCTTTGCCTGTTCACCACCACTTAAGACTCTTACCTGACTTTCAATGTGCTTGGTGGTAAGACCACATTTTGCCAGTGCAGAACGAACCTCATACTGGGTATAAGATGGAAATTCCTTCCAGATTTCATCAATGCAGGTACAGGAAGGGTCTGCCTTGACTTCCTGCTCAAAATACCCAAGACTGATGTAATCTCCCATCGTGGCACTACCGGATAGTGGTTTGTTGAGACCTAATATGCTTCTTAGAAGGGTTGTCTTTCCGATGCCGTTGGCGCCGGTTAAGGCAATTTTCTGCCCACGTTCCATGGAAAGGGTAAGAGGAGAGGAAAGAGGTTCTTCATATCCAATGACAAGGTCTCTGGTTTCAAAGATATAACGTCCTGGTGTACGTGCTTCCTTAAAGTGGAATTCTGGTTTCGGTTTTTCACGGGCAAGCTCAATGACATCCATTTTATCCAGTTTTTTCTGGCGGGACATTGCCATGTTTCTGGTGGCAACACGTGCCTTGTTTCTGGCAACTAATTCACGGATTTCCTGCTGCTGACGGTTATATGCAGCTTCCAGCTGTGCCTTTTTTACCTGATAAACTTCAAGGAATTTATCATAATTTCCCACGTAGCGGTTTAATTCCTGATTTTCCATGTGATAAATCAGATTGACGACACTGTTAAGGAATGGAATGTCGTGGGAAATAAGGATAAAGGCATTTTCGTAGTCCAAAAGGTAGCGCTTTAACCATTCAATATGCTCTGCATCCAGATAGTTGGTCGGTTCATCCAGCAGGAGAATATCCGGTTTCTCCAAAAGAAGCTTGCCTAAAAGCACCTTGGTACGCTGACCACCGCTTAATTCGGTTACATCACGGTCAAGACCAATGTCACAAAGACCTAATGCCCGTCCGACTTCTTCTACCTTGGAATCGATAATGTAGAAGTCATGCAGGGTAAGGGTATCCTGAATTACACCCAGTTCATCCATCATCTGCTGCATGGTCTCTTCATCAGCAGTTCCCATCTGGTCGCAGATTTCATTCATTCTGGTTTCCAATTCAAAAAGATAAGAAAAAGCTGATTTTAGGGTGTCACGGATGGTCATGCCCTGGGAAAGCACTGTATGCTGGTCTAAATAACCTACCCGGACATTTTTGGACCATTCGACCTTTCCTTCATCTGGCATTAATTTTCCGGTAACAATGTTCATAAAGGTTGACTTTCCCTCCCCATTGGCACCCACGAGACCAATATGCTCGCCTTTTAAGAGACGAAAGGAAACATTGTTAAAAATGGCACGGTCACCAAAACCGTGGCTTAGATTTTCTACATTTAAAATACTCATTTTATCATACTCCGATTTTCTTTTTAGACGTAATGATTGCATTATACTATAAGTTTTGATGCCCGTAAACTTGATTTTTCAATGAAAAGATTGTACAATGGATTTAATTTTGAGTTCAAAGGAATAGTCAGGAGTAAGATTTCATGAAATTAATGTTTGTTTCACTTGGATGTGACAAGAATCTGGTTGATACGGAAATCATGATGGGGCTGCTTGCCAAAAGGAACATCACTTTTACGGATGATGAAACAGAGGCAGAAATCATTGTGGTGAATACCTGTTGTTTTATCAATGATGCAAAGGAAGAGAGTGTTAATACCATACTTGACATGGCGGAATTGAAAAAAAGTGGCAGCTGTAAGGTGCTGATTGTGGCAGGATGCATGGCAGAACGCTATCGTCAGGAAATCATTGATGAGATTCCGGAAGTGGATGCAGTGCTTGGAACGGCATCCTATGATAAAATTGATGAGGTTCTGTCTAATGCTCTTTCCGGGCATGGAACAAATATATTTGAGGATTTGTCAAGACTTCCGGATAATACCACGAAACGTCTCGTAACCACGGGAGGGCATTATGCTTATCTTAAAATTGCGGAAGGCTGTGATAAATGCTGTACCTACTGCATTATTCCAAAGATTCGTGGCCGGTACCGCAGCTATCCCATGGAAGAACTGCTGTCACAGGCAAGGGAGCTTGTGGAAGGCGGCGTAAAGGAACTTCTTCTGGTTGCGCAGGAAACTACTCTTTATGGAAAGGATTTGTATGGGGAAAAATCCCTGCACAAACTGATTCGGGAGCTATGTAAGATTGACGGACTGGTGTGGATACGGATTCTTTACTGTTATCCGGAGGAAATCGATGATGAACTGATTGAGGTAATCAAAAGCGAGCCAAAGGTATGTCATTATCTGGACATGCCAATCCAGCATGCCAATGATGATGTGTTAAGAAGAATGGGACGCCGGACGAATCAGAAGGAATTAAGAAGCATTATTGAAAAACTCAGGAGAGAGATTCCGGATATTGCCCTTCGTACCTCACTTATCGCAGGTTTTCCGGGAGAAACACCGGATGCACATGAAGAAATGCTGGATTTTGTGGACGAAATGGAATTTGATCGTCTGGGCGTGTTTGCTTATTCAGCAGAAGAGGATACGCCGGCATATTCTTTTAAGGATCAGGTAGAGGAAGAAACAAAGCAGGAATGGCGTGATGAAATCATGGAATTACAGCAGGAAGTTTCCATGGATAAATCACAGGAACGAATCGGAAAAACCTATCAGGTCATGATTGAAGGAAAAGTTTCCGATGAAAATGCTTATGTGGGAAGAACCTATATGGATGCACCGAACGTGGATGGCTATATTTTTGTGAACACGGAGGAAGAACTTATGACCGGGGATTTTGTCCCAGTGAAGGTGACCGGTGCATTAGAATATGATTTGATTGGAGAAATTGATTATGAATCTGCCAAATAAACTTACAATATTTCGGGTACTGTTGATTGTACCTTTCGTGATTTTGCTGCTGGGAAGTCATGCGGGCTGGACATTTATGGCACCGCTTGCGCCGTATGCGGACTATATAGCATGTGGGATATTTATTCTTGCAAGTCTTACGGATTTTCTGGATGGAAAAATTGCAAGAAAGTATCATCTGGTAACAAATTTTGGAAAATTCATGGATCCGCTTGCAGATAAGCTGCTGGTCTGTGCTGCAATGATTTGCCTGGTAGACATGGGAAGACTGGCTTCCTGGATTGTCATTATCATTATCAGCAGGGAATTTATCATTAGTGGATTCCGACTGATTGCATCGGATAATGGTGTGGTGATTGCGGCAAGCTACTGGGGAAAATTTAAGACAACGTTCCAGATGCTCATGATTATTCTTCTGATTCTGAATTTTCAGAACCGGGTTATGATGATTGTTACGGATGTAGTGGTTTATGCCGCCTTACTGCTGACGATAATCTCGCTGGCTGACTATCTTGTAAAGAATGCAAATGTCATGAGGGACGGCGGAATGTAAACGATTTTATGAATGCGAAAAACAGAGACTGTGGAGGAAGAAAAATGGAAACGGTTTCCGAACTGGCAGAAATGGTCTTACAGCTTTTGAAAAAGAAAAACATGCATGTGACTTTTGTGGAATCCTGTACCGGAGGCATGCTTGCATCCAGCCTGGTGAGCATAAGCGGAGCGTCTGCCGTAATGGAACAGGCAATGGTGACTTATTCGAATGAGGCGAAGAAGCGTCTGGCAGGCGTGAAAGAGTCGACCCTGGAACAGTATGGTGCCGTAAGCAGTCAGACTGCCATGGAGATGGCAGAAGGCGGAGCAAAAAGAGCAGAATGTGAGCTATGTGTATCGGTCACAGGCGTGGCCGGACCCGGAATGGAGGAAGATAAGCCGGTTGGACTGGTATTCTTAGGAATCTTTTTCCTTGGGAATGTGCGTGCCGTGGAATGCCATTTTTTAGGAAATCGTCAGGAAATACGGGAAGCGGCAGTAAAAAAAGCATTTGAACTTATCATGGAAGAGTTGAAAGAAATGGAAGAAAAGAAATAGAAAAATTCTTCCATTTTTTTGTTGACGAATACAAAAGATTGCTGTATGATAACTATCAAACACAGAAATAATTCTATGTGTTTTATCTTAAATTATCTCATTATTAAATTTCCCCAAGAATCAAGAATAAGAAAGGAAAAAGGAATGGAATACGAAAAATTTACGCATTATGTGCAGGAAAGCATTTCTCAATTAATGGGAAATGGTTATGAGGTAACCTTAAATAAGGTGATAAAAAACAATGGTCTGGAACTTACCGGTCTGATTATCATGGAGGAAGGTAAAAAAGCGGCACCAACCATTTATCTGGAAGAATTTTATCAGGAATACCGGAATGGAGAAACATTGGGAGAATTAGTGGAAAAGATTGTATCTGTTTATGAAGAGAGTTGTTGCAAATTAGAAATGGATTTTAGCTTTTTCATGGATTTTGAGCAGATTCAGCCGCGGATTTTGTATAAACTTCTGAATTATGAAGCCAATCAAAAGCTTCTTGAGGATGTCCCGCATAAAAGATATATGGACCTGGCAATTGTGTTTTATATTCTGGTGGATCATGATTCCATAGGAAATGGAACTATCATGATTCATAAGAATCACATGAAGGTATGGAATGTAAATGAACAAAAACTGTATGAAGCGGCAGTCAAAAACACTCCAAGGCTGATGCCTTACCGTTTTTCTTCCATGGAAAATGTGGTGGAAGAAATTTTTGGACAGCAGGAACCGGTTGATTTTCTGGAAAATGATGAGGTAAGTAATCATGATATGTACATTCTTACCAATAACCGGAAGATGTTTGGTGCAGCCTGTCTTCTGTATGATAATCTTCTAAAAAGAATTTCTGATAAACTGCGAAGTAATCTTTATATTATTCCAAGTTCGATTCATGAACTGATTATTATTCCAAAAAAATCCTTTCCACGGGGAAAAGAAGAACTCATTGAAATGGTATGTGATATGAATGCAAATGAGGTGGACCTGGTGGATATTTTATCGGATAATGTTTATGAATATGACAGGATCAAAGAGGCAATTGTTGCATAAAAAGCATTTTACACAATAAAAAATGCACCTGAGAAGACTCGAACTCCCGACACCCTGTTCCGGAAACAGGTGCTCTATCCACTGAGCTACAGATGCATAGGATGTATTTTACTATAAAAATTAAAAAAAATCAACCTTTTCTTGTGCGATTTTCTTGTTTTTTCTGTTCGCTTTCTCCGGGGGAAACTTATTGAATTCCATGGGATGATTTGATAAAATAAAATATCATAGTCAAAACGGGGGATTTTATGGAAAAAATCAGGGGTAAGAGGATCACATCCTATTGTATTTTTGTGTTTATGATTCTGCTGATTGTGGTGGTTCTGATTCCTCAAAATGCTTTTTTGTCGAACCAGAAAGCAAAAGATACAATCCGGCTGATGCAGCGCAGACCGAAACAGGAGGAAAAACAGAAAGAAGAGACGGGAAGCAATTCCTTTGCCGAATGTCGGATTTTTGGAATCAAAAAGCTGATTAATGACTATTATGACGCATACATTATGCCGGATGACAAGATGATTTTAAAGTATATGGACACCTTTGGAGACATGGATCAGGGTGTGAGGAAATTTTCCCAGGAAAATGTGGAACAGTACATGGATATTTCCTGCTATTCCATGGAAGGGTCTGTGGAAGGATCGTATCTGGTAATCAGTTATGGATATGCAAAGTATTATGGGATTAATACAACCGTTCCGGTGGTAGGAACCTTTTTTGTAAGAACGAATTCCAGTGGAAGCTATTATATCTGTAATAGTGTGGTAAGCAATGAGAGTTCTGCTTATAATGAAATCATGTTTGAGGGGAAACAGGTTCAGGAAATGAAGGAAGTGGCGCAGTATGAACTGGATACGGCCTGCGAGGTGGATCTGATTTTAAAGCAGTTTGTTGAAAACAACCCGGAATATTTTAAATATTAGCTGGAAAAGGCAGGAACAATGGAAACAAGAATTAATAAATTTTTAAGCGAAGCAGGGGTCTGCTCCAGAAGAGCGGCAGACAGGCTTCTGGAGGAACAGCGGGTTACCGTGGATGACAGGGTGGCACAGATTGGAACAAGAGTTCTTCCCGGACAATGTGTAAAAGTGGATGGAAAAATTGTCACAAAAGAGCAGGAAAAGGTCTTACTGGCATTTCATAAACCGGTAGGCATTGTGTGTACGGCTCAGGAAAAAGAAAAAAATAATGTAATTGATTTTTTACAGTATCCTAAACGTGTTTTTCCTGTGGGAAGACTGGATAAGGAATCACAGGGCCTGTTGCTTTTAACCAATGATGGTGAATTAATGAATCAGATTTTGAAGGCTTCCAATGGTCATGAAAAGGAATATGTGGTAACGGTCAATAAGAAAATTACAGATGAGTTTCTGGATGGCATGCGTCGTGGCGTTCCGATACTGGATCGTATTACCAGTCCCTGCAAAGCAGAAAAAAATGATTACCCAACGGTTCCAATTATTTTAAAACAGGGGCTGAACCGGCAAATACGAAGAATGTGTGAATATTTTGGATATGATGTGGTAAGACTGGAACGGATCCGGATTATGAATATTCATCTTGGAACGTTAAAGAGCGGTGAGTACCGTCATTTGACGAAGGAAGAGACAGAAGGTTTATATGAAATTATTAAAAAGCAGACAATGGGAGAGGAAAGTCATGGAAACAAAGACGGAGCATAATAACAAAATAGAGCGGATTAAGGAACTGGTCACATTTTTAAATGAGGCCGGACGGGCATATTATTCGGAAAGCCGGGAAATTATGAGTAATTTTGAATATGACAGGCTTTATGATGAACTGGTCACGCTGGAA
This sequence comes from uncultured Eubacteriaceae bacterium, assembly GCA_945938055.1. Lineage (GTDB taxonomy): Bacteria > Bacillota > Clostridia > Lachnospirales > Lachnospiraceae > MGBC120314. The sequence goes on from CAMEUH010000070.1 coordinate 9,198, forward strand.
ACAGAAACAGGGTTCTTATTGTCCAATAGTCCAACCCAGAATGTTGGATATGAGGTGTTGAGCGAACTTCCAAAGGAACGTCATCCGGAACCCATGCTTAGTCTGGATAAGACAAAAGACGTGGCAGTATTAAAGTCATGGCTTAAGAATCAGAAAGGGCTTCTTTCCTGGAAGATGGATGGATTAACCATTGTTCTGACGTATGAGGAAGGAAAATTAGTAAAAGCAGTAACACGTGGAAATGGAGAGATTGGTGAAGTTATTACGAATAATGCACGTGTGTTTTCCAATCTTCCGGTTATTATTCCTTTTAAAGGAAGGCTTGTGCTGAGGGGAGAGGCTGTTATCACATACTCGGATTTTGAACGGATTAATGAAGAAATCAGCGATGAAAGCCAGAAATATAAAAATCCACGAAATTTGTGCAGTGGAACAGTAAGACAGTTAAATAACCAGATTACTGCCCAGAGAAATGTGAATTTTTTTGCCTTTGCCCTTGTGAGTGCTCAGGACGTGGATTTTCACAATTCCAGGAATGAACAGTTTGAATGGCTGAAACAGCAGGGCTTTACCGTAGTGGAACATCGTCTGGTGGATGCGTCCGATGTGGAAGAAGCGGTACAATGGTTTGCAGACAAAATTACCGAAAATGATTTTCCTTCGGACGGTCTTGTAATCACATATGAAGATATTGCATATGGACTGAGTCTGGGAAGGACGGCAAAATTTCCTCGGAATTCCTTTGCATTTAAGTGGAAGGATGAACTGGCGGAAACCATTTTAAAGGAAATTGAATGGAGTCCGTCCAGAACCGGTTTGATTAATCCGGTGGCTGTTTTTGAACCGGTGGAACTGGAAGGCACCACGGTTTCCAGAGCGAGTGTTCATAATATCAGTATCATGGAAGAACTGCAATTAGGAATAGGGGATAAAATCACGGTTTATAAAGCTAATATGATTATTCCGCAAATTTCAGAGAATCTGACAAGAAGCGGAAACCTTGAAATACCGGAGTTTTGTCCGGTATGTGGACAAAAAACAGTCATCCGGAAGCAGAATGATGTAAAGGCATTATATTGCGTAAATGAAAAATGCCAGGCAAAGCATATTAAAGGTTTTACCCATTTTGTTTCACGGGATGCCATGAATATCGAAGGCTTGTCGGAAGCAACATTAGAGAAATTTATTCAGCAGGGATTTATTAAAGAATTTGCAGATTTATTTCATTTGGATCGTTACAAGGATGAAATTGTGCAGATGGAAGGATTTGGCGAGAAATCCTATGACAATCTGATGGATTCCCTGGAAAAAGCCAGAAAAGTATCGCTGCCAAAGCTGATTTATAGTCTTGGAATTGCCAATATTGGATTATCAAACGCAAAATTAATCTGTAATTATTATGAAAATGATATAGAACGGATTCAGAATGCAAAATCAGAGGAACTTGTTTCCATTGAAGGAATCGGACAGGTGATTGCGGATAGTATTCTGGAATATTTTGGGGATGAAGAAAATGTTCGTTGTTTCCGTGATTTATTAAAGGAGATTACGATTGAACCGGCAGAGGGCCAGGAAGGAACTGAGAAGAAGCTGGCTGGAATGACTTTTGTGATTACCGGTTCAGTGGAACATTTTGCAAATCGTAATGAATTAAAGGAGTATATCGAGCAAAATGGTGGAAAAACCACTGGGACAGTTACTGGAAAAACTGATTATCTGATTAATAATGATGTTACATCTTCTTCCTCTAAAAATAAAAAGGCGATGGAGCTGGGAGTCAGAATTATATCGGAAGAGGAGTTTCTCAAAATGTTAAGTTAAAGTAGAAAAAGGAGGGATTGTATGTCAGATGAAGGCGTAAGATTGATTCTGAATAAGCTGGATGGAATTGAGAAGCGGATGGATGCCATAGAGAAGCGGATGGATGCCATAGAGAAGCGGATGG
>CAMEUH010000071.1 GCA_945938055.1 uncultured Eubacteriaceae bacterium
TTCATAATCCCATAACATATGACTTCTATTCCCGCTATTGGGATCATTCACCAGAATCTTTCCATCCTGTGTTCCTACCAGCACAATAAAATGCCCTACCGATGTAAAATCCCCTGGGCGCATGCTGCATATAACAGGATGACCAGAATTCAGTTCCGATACCACTGTATTCTTGTTTAACGGAATTTCCTCGCCCTCCACACCAAAATGTGGTCCTGCTTCTGTCATGATACTCCATTTGGTTCCAACGCCTTTTTCATAATATCCCTGCTCCATGGCATAATTTCCAACCACATCCGGCGTCACCTTTCCATTCCCGGTTAATCCCACAATAACCATGGAAAGACAGGTCGGTGCACAGCCGGAAAGCGCCAGATTATTATCCCCATATGGTGCATATCCCCAGCGTTTGTCCCACTGCATTAGCAATGGAAATTTTTCCTTTTTTTCTTCTTCCGTAAGTCCTCCTGTCACTTCACCAGAGGCTTCAAGATAGCCCTTTACAAAATCTATCATTTCCGGGCTATTGCATAATGCTGCTAAAAGTTCTTCAGGATATTTCTCATAATTATCATAAATATCCTGGAATTCCGGATACTTTTCGCATAATTCCCCCATCCTTTTTCTGATAGCTTCTCCTTCCAATAATTCCGGCTTTATCAGTTCATAACGCACTTGATCCGTCAATTGATTTATCTTAACATTCTGTTCTGATGTCCTTTGAGTGATTTTAAAAAGTACGTTTTTCCTAATCCCGGCAAAAAGAAAAATGCAAAACATCAATAAAATCCCCATCCGGACTGTTTTTAAAAATTTTTTCCATTTTCTTTTGCTCCGCCTTTTCTTTTTTCTAAATTCAACCTCTCGTCTTTTTTCCATCTGCTCCTTCATGTATTTTTATCCACCCTTCCCTTACTTACCGGCATACAGGTATTACCCGTCTCCCCAGCCGGCTTAATATCTCATTTGCAATGGTTTCTGCATTTTCTGCAAAATCCGTCACCTTAATTTCTTTTTCCTGCATCTTTCCAATCACAACAACCGGACATCCGACACCAATTCCTTCAATTCCTGTTATATCGACCATCATCTGATCCATGCAGATTCTCCCCACAATCGGAGCATATTTCCCTTGAACCAGAACGCGTCCTCTTTGGTTTGAAAGACTTCTTGGAATTCCATCTGCATACCCGATAGACACTACTGCAATTCTTCTGTCCCCATCCGCCACATAATCGCATCCATAACCGACACTTTCTCCATCGTTTACAGAAATCAGATGCACGACCATGCTCTTAAGCGCAAGCACCGGTAATAGATTGATTTCTGACCGTATTTTATCATTTTTATCGCTCAGGGTTCCATACATTGCAATCCCAATCCGTACATAGTCCGCCCTCATATCTGGATAATTCAGTAATCCATAGCTGCTTTGCAGATGAATCTGTGGAATCTTTACATTTTTCTTTTTCAATTCTTCCATCAGATGATAAAATGTCTTTTCCTGCCTTCCTGTAAATTCCACATCTTTTCCCCTAAGGCTGTCAGATACACAAAGATGTGTATACATTCCGCAGACATCCAGATTTTTCATGGAAAATACCTCTGCAATCCTTTCCACATCCCCTGCATCCATTCCAAGACGCTTCATTCCTGTATCAATCTTAAGATGCACTTTCATCCTGATACCTGCTTTGTTAAGTTCCTTACAATGTTCATAATCCACCGCTGTCTGAATTAGGTTATATCGTTTTAATTCTCTCGCCCTTTTCGCATCCGTATAATTCAAAATCAGTATTTCTCCCGTTATTGCATTTCTGCGTAATTCAATAGCCTCTTCTATTGTTGCAACCGCAAAAGCATCCACTCCTATATTATTGAGTGCTTCTGCCACGATAACAGCTCCGTGCCCGTATGCCTGTGCCTTAATAACCGCCATAAAACGGCATCCTTCTGGAAGAATTTGCTTAATTTCATTAACATTATGTCTTAAATTTTCCAGATTCAGTTCCATCCATGCGCGATAAGTACAGGTCTTTTCCTTCTTTTGTCCGTACCTCTGCAAAAGAAGATAAACTATTTCCACTAAGACCCATGCCATTCCGAAGGAAAGTACGATTGTTCCAAGAAACTGCACAACAGGATTCTCTGAAAAAAGCCGTATACCAAGTACCTTATCCGTCATCCGGAGTCCAACAATAACCATTGGATGAATTAAATAAACCATTAGTGAAATCCTGCTGGCATTTTTGATTCTTCTCTGGTCAAACGTACACAAAAATCCAAACAGAAAATACTCTGCAAACGGAAGAAAAAGATACATGCTGTCATGCCTTTGCAGATTTCTTTCATGGAGCACCATTCCTTCCGCCACCATCAGAATAAGTGAAAGAACCAAACCTACTCCATTCCAATATCTTTTCTTTGTCTTCCCATAATTCATTACTGCGTGAAATCTCATCCCAAGAGCCAAAAAAAGTGGTGCAAAAAAGATTCCATTTCTCGTATAATCACTCATGAGAAATAAATTATCATAGAATGCTCTAATCAGTGGCATATCATAAATCAATCCGTAATAACTGTCTCCCAGTAATCCGATTCCATAAAGAATTCCCGTTATCAGCAATGCGCCCTTAAAGGAAAATCTTCGTACAAGTCCCCATGCAATTAACATTCCAGCCATAGATGCCGGAAGATACCATAAATGATAAAACATTCCGTCAAAGCATAAATCTTTCAGCAATACCGGAAGTGTCAGTTCTGCTCCAAAATACCCTTTATAAATATTTAACGGAAGATAGGCCAGCACTACCCAAAAATAAATCCATCCGGTTTTCCTTAGAAAATTCCATACCAGTTCATCTCTTTTTCCATACTTTTCCATAAAGAAAAACCCAGATGCCATAAAGAAAAACGGTACTGCAATTCTTGCCAGAATCCTGGTAAGAACAAAATCCCCATCCATCCAGATTCCCTCCAACGGTGAAACATGAATGGCAATTACAAGAACTGCCGCCATCAACCGGAAAAGGTCTATTCCCCTGTAACCTTTCTGCATTATTTTACACTCCTCTTTTATCTCTTACAGACTGACTTCAATCAGCCTTTCCACAATGTCTTCAAATGTCCATCCAATTCCCTTCATCATGTTTGGATAACGACTGTGAGAAGTAAATCCCGGTATGGTATTGACTTCATTAAAGTAAATTTCACCGCAAGGTGTAAGAAACATGTCCACTCTAGCAAAGCCCGAGCATCCAAGTACGCCATAGATTTTCTTTGCTGTTTCCTGAATGGTTCTCTCCAATTCCTCGTCAATCCTTGCCGGCATATGGATTTTAGAGCTTTTTAACGTATACTTCTCCGTAAAATCAAAAAAACCTTCTGTCAGTTCAATCTCATCGACTCTTCCGGTAACAAGTTGTTTGCCGCTCCCAAATATAGCACATCCCACCTCAAATCCTGCCACATTTTCCTCCATGACAACCTCATTGTCATGACAAAATGCTTCCTTCACCGCTTCCCGCAAATGTTCCATTGATGTCACCCTGCTGATTCCAAAAGAAGAGCCTGCACGAACCGGTTTTACGAAGAGTGGGAATCCCAGTTTTTCGGCTTTCTTTTCCACATCTTCTCTATTATTTGCACTCGTAATCACTTCTGAACGTGCTGTCTTGATACCAGCCAGGGCAACAAGCTTATGGGCACGGTCTTTATCCATGCAAAGTGCAGATGACAACGTATTACACCCGACAAGAGGAATTCCTGCTATTTCCACAAGGCCCTGCAAAGTTCCATCCTCTCCGTTCTTTCCATGAAGGACCGGAAAAATCAGGTCAAGATGCCGGTATTGTAATTCTCCCTTGTCCATTACTGCCATTCCATGGATTTTTCTGTCCGGCAGAATCCACGCCCGGATGCAGTTTTCCTGATCCAAAAGCCATGTATTCTTTTCAATGTTGTTTAATTCCCCCTTATAATAAAACCATTCTCCTTCCCGGCTGATACCCACCGGAAGTATTTCATTCCTTCCCCTGTCCATAGCTTTTAAAACTGCCGTTGCTGATTGTAAGGATACTTCATACTCCGTGGAACATCCTCCAAAAATTACTGCGATTGTCTTTTTCATCAAATTTACTCCCTTCTTGATTTGATCATAAAAAAAGCATGCTCTTTTTGACACTTTTACTGTATCAAAAAAGAGAATGCTCTTTTCTTCTATAACTCTATGGATTTCTACTTATTTTTCGACAAAATTCTTACGTTTTTCTTACAAAACCGGAATGACCAGTTTAAAATTAACAATATCATTTGCGCTGGAAGCACTTAAGTGCCCTCCATGCAGTTCTACAATCTCCTTAGCAATGGCAAGCCCAAGTCCTGCGCCTCCACTCCTTGTCATTCGTGACATGTCGAGTCGATAGAACTGTTCAAAAATCCGGTTCAGTTTATCCTCCGGAATGGTATCCCCATGATTGGTAACATTCATCTCCATTTTCCCCTCCTTGATTTCTGCAGTAATCCGGATTTCAGTTTCCTCATAACTGTAATTAACTGCATTGCGCAAGAGATTATCAAAGACTCTCTCCATTTTATCCACATCACAGCGTATGATGGTATCCGGCATGATACTTAAACTGCACTGTAGATTTTTCTCTGCAAACATTGGCTGAAACTCGAAAACAATCTGCTCTAACATCCTGCTTAGATTAACCCGTGACTTATCTAACGTAATATGCGTAAGATTAAATCTTGTAATTTCAAAAAACTCATTAATCAAATCTTCCAGCCGTTCTGCCTTATCCAGTGTAATACTTAAATATTTCTGCCTGGTATCTTCTGAAATTTCCTTTTCATCCCGAAGAAGCGTCAGATATCCAATGACCGATGTAAGAGGTGTCTTTAAATCATGTGCAAGATATACTACCAGGTCATTTTTTCTCTTCTCTGCTTCCCTTGCTGCCCGTTCACTACGCCTTAAATGATTTTTCAGCTGGTTCATTTCCCGCTCATAATCCTTTAACGGAGCAGAAAGTTCAATCATTTCATCATCCAGCTGATATGCCTTTCTTGCCGCATCTGTCACTTCCTGAAGATAGAGGAATGGGCGTTTTGCAAAAAGATACAGAATTACGGCATATCCGACTCCAATATACACAATACCAAGAACCGGAGCATATAATACCCACGTTCTTGCTAACACATACGGCAGTTCATAACCCTGCCATGTATAGGAATCCACAACAGCCATAATAAATTTATATGCTCCAATCCCAATAAACGGCCAGATAATCAAAAGAATACACAATGCGGCAAACCATACTATGAACAATTTCCTATTTTGTCTGGATAAACGATATTCCTTAATCTTCAATCTGATACCCCACTCCCCATACAGTTTTAATAAATTTAGGCTTTCTAGGCGGCTCCTTTAACTTTTCACGAAGTCTTCCAATATGTGCCATCACCGTATTGTTATTATCCAAATATTTTTCACCCCATACCGCTTCAAAAAGTTCCTCTGAAGATACTACCTTTCCACGATTTTCACACAAATACCATAGAATGGAAAATTCTATCGGTGTCAGTGAAATTATCGTTCCATACAACGTGACTTTATGGGTATTTTTATTTATTCGAAGTCCTCGCACATCCAGTTCCATTTCTTCTAATTCTTTTGAGTTTCCGACATTATAACGTTTATAACGGCGTAGCTGTGTTTTCACCCTTGCCACTACCTCCAGAGGATTAAATGGCTTTGTTATGTAATCATCTGCTCCAAGAGATAAGCCCGTAATCTTATCCATGTCTTCTACTTTTGCTGTCAGCATGATAACCGGAAAAAAGTGATTTTCCCGAATCTTTTGCAGAATCCGGAACCCGTCCAAATCTGGAAGCATCACATCCAGAATTGCCAGATCAATAGTTTCATGTTCAATGGTTTCTATCGCTTTCTTCCCTTCATAAAACTTAAGAACCTCACATCCTTCATTTTTCAGATAAACCTCCAGCAAATCTGCAATTTCTCTTTCGTCATCCACTACTAAAATCCTGTCGTTCATTTTCTTTTCCCCTTTTAATCATAAAAGTAGTCTTTGGCATCACAATAATACGCCTTAAGATTTTTCCCCCTGAAAAATCCCAGATTGATGCCTTTCTTTTTCCCGCTGCACTCAGATATCATAAGAGTCTGCTTTAAGGTAACATTCTCCCAATCCATAATGGTAAACGGGTGTTCCTCCACCACACGAATATACTGATTGTCTTTAACATAATCCGGATAAGTTCCCTCAAACCCCTTCTGTTTAAGCTGCCTGTCCAGATTATTCCTCATATGTATAATATCCTTTTCATATGTACGTTCCGGATATGCCGATGCCGCCTTCTGTACCCTGTGGTATATATAACAATACAGCTTATACCGTGCAGGCTTTGTCAGCATCTTAGAAAGCAGTCTTGCCATTCTTTCCGTCATAAAAATCCAGTAAATGAATACCATTATTCCATACCAGTAATCCCCCGCTTTAAGGGAAAGTACCAACATCTTTCCTGCGCCCTTGCGCGTCGTATCATATAACTCCTCAAACAACTGTTTTGCAGGAGCATGATAACGGAATGGAGCAAATTCAATCAAATCCATTAATGACATTTCTTCTTCATTGCAGGACTCTTCGCCCAGAAATGCATACTTATCAAACATTGTTCCAATCATGTACACAAGCTGGCTCCATTGTTCCTGCCCCGTTTCCCAGAAATGGCAGATAGTATCAAATCGGTAATATTTTTTCTCCAGAACCGCATCCGTAAAAAATACAGTAAAAGTATTTTCTTCTCCCTGTCTGGCAACTAATGCAAAACGCTCCTCTTCTGAATGAATCTCTACGGTTGTCACACTTTTTCTGTCAGCAAGCTGTTGCCCTACAAGAACTGCATTTTTTAAAATAATATAGCATTCCAGTGCATCATTCATCATGAATGGAATGTAAATATTTCCATCCCATTCCCCTGGATGCCAGATTTCAAAAACCCCCTCTCTTACAAGCTCCTGTATTTTATCAAAAACCTCCCTGCAGGCAGTATCATCTTTTTTGCTATTTACACACATCAATCCATTCCTTCATTCCGGAAACCTTCTCCAATTCCCCAATACTTAATTCAATGGCACTATTACTGCTTCCTGCCGCCGGAAAAACCGTTTCAAATTTCTTCAATGACACATCCAGATAAGTTGTAACTCCTTTCTTTACACCAAACGGACATACTCCGCCTGGTGCATGTCCCACGAGTTCTTCTACCCGGTCAAATTCAATCATTTTTGCCTTTGTTTTGAACTGTTCCTTATATTTATGATTATCCACCTTTGACATTCCTGAAACCACAATAAGAACCGGTTCTTCATTTACAAGAAACGATAAGGTCTTTGCAATCCTGTCCGCCTCACACCCTACTGTCTGTGCTGCCAGCTCCACAGTTGCACTGGACTGTTCAAACTCCATCACCCGTTCTTCCATGTTAAACTGCTTTAAGTATGCTTTTGCTTTATCAATTGACATTTTCTGATACCTCTCTGACCATATTTACAAAACGCTCCCCCAATACGGATAGCGTCTTTTTCTTATCCCATACTAATGCATAAGAAGCAATCCGTTCCGGATTCACAATCCTTTTCTCTGTTACCCAGCCATTCTTCCGTTCCCGGTCCGATGTACTTGGGAAAATTGCAATTCCAACTCCCTGCATGGTTAACTCCCTGGCATTTAAATAACTGCTCATTTCCGCCTGCATATTGAGTTCCACACCGGCCTCGTCAAACCATCCCATTACTTCCTGCACCCTTGATTTTCTTGACGGAAGAATAATCGGTTCTTTAGCCAGCGCAGATAGCTCAATTGTGTCTCCCGGAATTTTGGCAAGCGGATGCTCATTATGAATCATAGCAATCCACGGAACCTTATCCACAATGATGCTTCCCAGTTGTTCCGTATTGAACGGTTCCATAATTAATGCAACATCCAGAATTCCTTTTTGCAGCCGGTCCAGTACATCATCCGTACTTCCATTCCAAATTTCATAATATACTTTCGGATACAATTCCTTAAACCGTGCAATCCATTTGGAAACCAGATTCGGACCACGTCCTTCAACCGTTCCAATATACAGGGTTCCAGAAGTCCCTTTTGTCAACTCCCGGACTTCCGATTCTGTCTTTTCCATCAATTCCAATATCTGACCTGCACGTATTCTGAGAAGTTTTCCTTCTTCCGTAAGCTGTAGTTTTTTCCTGCTCCTGTCAAAAAGAGAAACTCCAAGTTCCTCTTCTAATGCCTGGATCTGCCGGCTTAACGGAGGCTGTGCCATGTTAAGTTTCTTTGCAGCACGGGTAATATTAAGTTCCTGTGCAACTTCCATAAAATATTTTAGCTCTCTGATTTCCATTCCGTCTCTCCAGATTCTTTCTTCTACAAATCTATTCTTCCTCCAAAAGTTTTCTGCATTCAGAAAGCATGTCCCTTTCTTCCTCCGGAAGCTTTGGATATTTCGGATTACAATCCTCCAGCACCTTAATCACAACCTCTGAGACCACATATCTTGCATACCACTTCTGGTCTGCAGGCACAATATACCACGGGCTGTTCTTTGTACCCGTTTTTTCAATAATTTCTTCGTAAAGTTCATGATAATTGTCCCAGAGTTTACGTTCATCCAGGTCACCGGCCGAAAACTTCCAATTCTTGCTTTCATCATTAATACGATCCAGGAATCTCTTTTTTTGTTCTTCCTTTGACACGTTCAAAAAAATCTTTACCATGCGGTAACTGTTCTCATATAAATATTCCTCATAATTACAAATCTGTTGATAACGCTTTTCATAGAATTTTTTAGAGCCTTCCTTAAGACACCGTTCCGCCATGTTATAGTTATTCTCCATTCCATGAATCTGTGTCACCAGTACATCTTCATAATGAGACCTATTAAAAATGGCAATCTCACCCCGCCTTGGAAGAGCCTGATTTACACGCCATAAATAGTCATGTTCCAGCTCCTTGCTTGTCGGCTGTTTAAAGCTGATGACATGTACTCCCTGAGGATTTACGCCACTCATGACATGCTTTATTGTTCCATCTTTACCTGCCGCATCCATTGCCTGCAATACAATAATGACACCTTCTTTGCCCTCCGCATACAGTTTATCCTGTAGTTCTGCAATTTTTAAAATATTCTGCTCCGTTTTTTCCACATAAGATTGTTTTTCTTCCTTGTCAATCCCAAGTGCATATGCGCTTTCTGGAATTTTCTTAAGATTTGGTTTTTCTCCCTTATAACAAAAATCCTTTAAGTCCATAACAAACCTCCTTAGCATCTATCATTTCCCATAAAGTAACTCGCATTCCTTTTCCTATGATATATTATATAATGGTTTTATCATTTCATCAAATTTTTATGAAAAAAAAATAAAAGGTGCCATGCAACAGATTCCTCCATAGCATGACACCTGATTTTTATTATCCGTAAGTTTATAAAATTATCTTAAAACGACATTATTTTAATATTTTCTGAAAAGCCGCAGGAAGAGCAATTTCTCCTTCAAGCTGCTGTTTCGTGACCCAGACCAGCTCTTTATCATTTCCCGGAGAATCACAAATCAAATCAATACAGTCCATATGCCACTCTATATGTGAAAATATATGTTTTTTCTTTCCTTTCTTTATATTTTGCAAGAAGGCAGATAACTCCTTCTCGCTTTCCATTCCATCCACCACAATGTTTCGTTCCAAAATCCATTGTGCCATATTCTCCCAAGTCCTTCCCTCCAGATTTGGAAATTCCCACATCCCGGAAAGAACTCCTTCTTCCTTACGTTTTCTTAAAGCGATTTTATCCTGATAATGCAATATCAGAACCATCATTTCAACATTCCTGCGTTCTGCCTTCTTTTTCTTGGTTGGATACTGTAGCTGGGTCTGATGTTTTCGTGCACCACATAAAAAATTTAGCGGACACTCTTCACATTTTGGCGCACCATTGGGTACACAGACCATCGCGCCAAGTTCCATCAGACTTTGTGTAAAATCTCCTCTTTCCTTTTCCGGATATACTTTTTCCAATTCCTTCGTCATCATCCTGCGAACCTTGGTATCCATAATATCCTGACTATTTTCGGTCAGTCGTGTAATCACACGGAGCACATTTCCATCCACTGCTGCCGTTGCTTTTTCAAAAGCAATGGAAGATATTGCTCCCGCCGTATATTCTCCAATTCCCGGTAATTTTATAATCAAATCAAAATCCTGCGGGAAATTTCCTTCATACTCACTGCAGATAACCTGTGCCGCTTTCTTAAGATTTTTCACCCGTGAATAATATCCTAATCCTTCCCACAGCTTCATGAGCTGTTCATCATCACATTCGGCAAGCATCCGGATTGTAGGAAGCTGTTTCATAAAACGCTCATAATACGGAATTACCGCTTCAACTCTTGTCTGCTGCAGCATGATTTCCGAAACCCATACCCTGTATGGATCTTTATTCTGCCTCCATGGCAGAACACGCGCATTTTCATGATACCATTCCAGCAACGGCATAACAATCTGATCCAATTGTTCCATCTGCATGTTTTTTCTTTCCTTCCTCTCCATCTTCATTGTCTGAGTTCCAAATTACAGTATGAATTTTATTATAACCGATATAAGAAATGATGGGAACATAAATTTAATGGAAATTTATAAAAACCTCTTGACCCCGACGTTACGTCATAGTTCATAATATCCTTACACGAGATGGAGGTATGAACTTATGAGAACAGTAAATGAGGTCAGCAAGTTAACCGGGGTGAGTATACGCACCCTGCATTATTACGACAAAATCAGCCTACTGCATCCAACTGCAATTACGGATGCCGGCTACAGACTGTATGACGATACAGCCCTGGAGCGATTACAGCAAATCATGTTGTTCCGTGAACTGGAATTTTCCCTAAAAGACATTAAAGTAATTTTAGACAGTCCTGATTTTGACCGAAATAAGGCATTGGAACAGCAGATTGAATTACTACTGCTTCGAAAAGAACACCTTGAAAATCTGATTGATTTTGCGCGTGGAATACAAGGGATTGGAGTAAA
>CAMEUH010000072.1 GCA_945938055.1 uncultured Eubacteriaceae bacterium
GACACTTCCAACTTTTGTATCTTTCCAGGTGTACATTGCATTGTCCACGATAATACGCACATCATACTTCTGCTTATTTCCCTTTGGTCCAAAAAAGGCCTCTGCGAAATGGTTTTCTGCAATCAGAACACCATCCTCTTCTGTCTGCGCCACTTCTGTTTCAAAACAATCGTCCCGATTTGTGTCACCGGATGGGAATATGGTCAGATTCATGTCTTTCTGAATATCCTTAATCCCCATGAAGCCGCCTGCACCTAGTTCTTCAACCAGCTTTCCCACAACATTTTCAATGTTAACGACATTACGGGAAGTTTCTGCATATTTACTCAGCATGGTCTTTGTAGTCATTTCTGAATTCTGAACACTATCCGTCATGGTTACCATGATATCTCTTACCTGTTTCATGTTATCTACCATGTTCTTGTTGGAATCTTCCACCTTCCTGATTGCCGTATCCACAATCTGGATTTCGTCTCCAAGCTGTCTGGAATCTTCTGAAATAGAGCTGACACTATCATTAACCTTTTTCATCTTTTCAAGCATTTCCTGAATCAGCCTTAAAATTGTAGTAATGGACTCTGTCATTTTATCCGACGTCGTTTCCAGATGATTTAATGCCTCCATGATGCTTCCGGAGGAATTCTGTGTTCCCATGCTTAAATTACGGATTTCATCTGCTACTACTGCAAAGCCTTTTCCTGCATCTCCTGCTCTTGCTGCCTCAATGGAAGCATTTAACGCCAGAAGATTCGTCTGTGATGTAATATTATTGATGGTACCCGTCTCTTCTTTTACCATGTTAAACTGTTCACGGAATTCATTTAATATTTTCTCAACTTCAGAAGACAACTGGGCCATCATATTCGTGGATTCCAGAACATTCGATAATTCCCTGGAGCTGGAAACAGCATGCGCCGCTGATTCGTTAATGAGTTCTACCATCCGGTCGGTTAGTTCTGCAACATTTTCAACCTGACTGTCAATATCCTCTGTCATTTCCATGGAGGAATCAATCTTCTGATTCAATACACTATTATTTCCTGCCAGTTCTTCCATACTGCGGACCACATTTTCCGCGCCTTCTTTATTTTCATCCGCTAGCTCACGCACCACCGTTACACCATCTACAACGGATGTACTTGCCGTCTTGACCTGTTCAATGGTCGTAATCACTTTCTTTAAATTTCCCTTAACAGAATCCACCATCGCTCCATCTGACTGGCACAGATGATTGATGGATAAAATATATCCCACATAACACAGCACAACTGCTGCCACCTGTATCTCATAATTGGAAATATCGCTTGGAGCATTCGCTCCTGCCATGAGATTCTTCACAATGGACGCTACTATAACAAGCATATTGGCAATTCCACACCGAATCATGAAGTTTCGGTTTTTAAATAGAATCAGCATGCTGGTCAGCGGAAGAATAAACATAACCGATAAAACCGACGTACTGGTCATCATGACATACAGATAAAAAACACCATATCCTACTGCAATGACATCCTTATAAATCGTTGTTGCAGGCCCTTTTACCTTCAAGACCAAAAGACCGATAAAGAAAGGAATCCAGCATACCGAAACAAAGGAAATATAGTACCCTATCGTTCGTAATCCTTTTAATACTTCGATGACGTAAGCTGCAGACAACACGATTCCCAGTGTCATCCAGATAACCATCGCCTTCCGATTCGCACTTCGTGCAAAATATTCTTCATTGTACTCCATTTTCATTGCTCTCCCTTCGTACCGTTTCATGATGTAAAATCTTATAGGAAGATTTTATCATATATTAGTAATAATTTCCAGTAATAAGAAAAAAGCCGAAGCTAATATCGCTCCAGCTTCACTATCATTGGTTCATGTCCTACTTCCTTTAAAAAAACATTCAGCAAATCGCTCATTTTCAACCGGATACTGGATGTGTTAATGCACGGATGGCACCCGAAATATTCCCCAGACAGCACTTCTTCGTCCATGAGAAGCTGCACCCGTTTTTCGGTATCATTCATCAGTCCCATGACACTGACGGAACCCGGTGTGATATCCAGAAGTTCCTGCATATACTCTTCTCCTGCAAAGGACAATCTTGCACTCTGAATCTGTGCCGACAGATCCTTTGTATGAAACTTCTTGTCTCCCGGCATCATAAGAAGATAAAAGCGGTTTTTCTGTGCATTGGTCAGAAAAAGATTCTTGCATATGTAGGAATCCAGAACTTTATCTACTTCTTCGCACGCCTCCATGGTCATGAGTGCTTCATGATCCACTCTCTCATAAGAAATTCCCAGCCTGTCCAATAAATCATAAGTACGTATTTCTTTTTCCAGCCGTCCCGCAGTATCCTTTGGACGACCATGCTGCAAGATAAGCATCCTTTTTGACTCCTTTCCGATTTCTGTTCTTCACTGTTTTTCATGCACCAGACGGTTGAATACCTCACCACGTTCTTCAAAATTCTTAAAAATTCCATAGCTGGCCGCCGCCGGCGACATGACACAGCTTGTTCCTTTTGGCGTAATCCTTTTTGCAAGTACAACAGCCTCTTCCAGCGTATCCACCAGATACAGTCTTTCCTTTCCGGAAAATTTCTTGTCCATGTCTTCTATCTCTTGATAAATTCTCTTTCCGGTTGCCGCCATAAGGATAATATTCTGTACCGGATGCACAGAGAGAAACGAAATCAGTTCTGAATAATCAATCCCTCTGTCCATTCCTCCGATCAGAATGGTCGTGGCATCCTTCACACTGTTTAATGCCTGAATTGCTGTATCACAAATAGTTGAAATAGAATCATCATAGTATTTCACGCCATCCACACAGCCAATGTACTGCAGCCGATGCGGCAGAGTCTCATAAGAACAAAGTCCCCTGGTAAACTCCCCATCCGTTATGCCAAATTTCTTTAGCACTCCATATGCCATGGCAATGTTGTAATAATTATGTTCGCCCAGCAAATGAATCTTATCCACCGGAATTTCATAAACACAATCATTAAAAGAATCCTTTTTGCAAGTGATACAGCTTCCGGAAATGACAATATCCGCCGTTTTCCCATAGCCAACCGAAATCACTTCTGCAGCACAGCTTCCTGCTTTCGGAACAATCAGTTCATTCACAAAAAGAGTATCGCCGGTAAGCTGGTTCCGGTAAATATTTTCCTTTGCTGCCACATATTTCTCCATGGTTCCGTAATGATCCAGATGCTCCTCGTGAATATTAAGATAAACTGCCACCTTAGGAGCAACAGTCATATATTCTAACTGATGTGAGGACATTTCAAAAGTAATAATGGTATCGTCACCAATTTCTTCCCATATGTCAAACGCAGGAATTCCAATATTCCCAGCAAGTACCGTATTTTTCCCTGCACTTTTTAAAATGTGATTCATCAGGGTAGTAGTCGTACTCTTTCCCTTGGTTCCGGTAATTCCCACAATCTGATTCCGGTATCGTTCAAAGAAAAGTTCCGTCTGGGAAACCAGACATCCTCTGATATCCTTTCGTTCCATCTCCAGAACAATCCCGGGACTTTTAAAAATAACGTCAAAATCATTCAGGCACTTCTGATAATCTTCTCCACAAATTACAGGAATCTCCTCGCTGACCTGAACCGGATTCCGGTCAGAAATAGCAATCATCCCATAGCCTCCGGCCTTCTTTAAAAGTGCAAGGGTGGACTTTCCTTCTCTTCCAAAGCCCAGGATTAAAACCTTTTTATCTTTTACATACTTTCGTATTGTGTCAATCATGTAATTGCCTCCAAATAAATTACTCTATGCCATGCAGCAATTTTTTCTCACAATCTCTGCAAATCTTTCCGGAAGCAGATTCTCCTCTTCATACCCGGTAAAAAAGTGATTTTCCTTATGAAGATACTCCTGATATTGTGCTAACTGTTTATAATATTCAAACAATACAGGGAGTTTTTCTCCTGCTTCCTCCAGCCTTTGAATCGTCATGCAGATTGCCGTGTTCACTTCCTCGCGGCTTCCCACACATTCAAAAGGCTTTTCCTCCACTACTCCCACGAGCTGCTCCATCACCGGAATCATGGACGCATCATTGACCATGTCTGCGCCAAAAATTTCACAAAGTCGCTCATGCGAAAGAAACGGGGACAATATGAAAAACACAAAAAGACACTTTGGACAGTGTCCACACCAAACATCTTCCTTGCTTCCCACATTACAGCTTCGAAAAATGTCATGATACTCCGTACAGCCTGCAAAATAACGTGCAATCTGAAATTCACTAGGTTCCCGTGTGTAAAAAGTTCTCCTCATATTCATGAAAATCTTTTTCAAACTTAAAGCTCTTGGAATACTGATGGTTGACCGTACTGCCAAGTACAGTACTTTCATTGGCACTTGCCTCATTCGACAGTGTAATATAATGAAGACCATTCAGATAAGCCACGATGGTTGCTGAAAAAGCCACAATCGCAGAAAATGGTGTGTGTCCATTCAAGAATCCCTGTTGATTCAGTTCAATCATTCGCTTATCCAGCGTTCTTTTTACTGTCAGGATATCTTCCTTAAGAAATTTCCCTGCTGTCGTGGTGTTGATGGTTGCTCCGCGTGGATTGATAATATAACATTTTGCCTCTTCTCCCATGCTTCGAAGAAGCTCCACGGAAACAACTGAATCCTTCCCGCCTCCGATAGGAACCAGACATCCCTTAGGGTTCTGAAGCGGATATTCCGGTAAAGAAATTTTTTCTCCCAAGGACTCCATCTCCATGAAACCATCTGCATCCAATGGAATTCCATTTGTATAGAAAAATTCTCCCAATCCATGAAAATATAATTCTTTCCACCATGCAATCTGTTCTTTTTCCAGGCTTCCCGCAAGAATTTCCACACGCTTTGGACAGGCTATTTTCCAATAACTAATTAATTCTACCATTCCCAGCTGAAAAACCAGATTTTGAAATGTTCCATTTTTCATCAGGCGTTCAAAATCCTGTCCATAAAGACCAAATTCCCAGGTTGGAGCAAACTCTGACAAACCCTCTATTTCAAAGTCATATCGTACCCTTATTCCGTTTCCTTCCTGCGTAATTTCATAAGAGCGGTAACGGAATACCCTGTATTTTTCCCTTAATTCATCATATAAGGCCATGACTTCCTCCCTAATTTTAATATATTCTTTTCACGCGTTTGCTGATACCACAAACAAACTCATAATTAAAGCTTCCTGCAAGATTCGCCACTTCCTCTACAGAAAGAAAATTCTCCCCGTCACGTCCTACAAGAATTGCTTCATCCTCTATACAGACATTTTCAATCAGCGAAACATCCACCATCATCTGATCCATGCAGACCCTTCCTATAATCGGTGCATATTGTCCATGAATCAGTACTTTTCCCTTATTGGAAAGAGAACGTGGGTAACCATCCGCATAGCCCACCGATAACGTTGCTATTCTTGTTGGCTTCTGTGTCACATAGGTTGCTCCATAACTTACTCCATGTCCCGCTTCGATGGTTTTTACATTGACCACATGTGTTTTCCATGTTAGTGCCGGTTTTAGAACTACTTCATCCGTACGCACTTCCTCTGATGGATAAAGACCATAGGTAATGATACCGGAACGTACCATATTAAAGCGATGGCTGTCAAATTCAATGATTCCGGCACTATTACACAAATGTTTTACCGGAATTGTTACGCCTTCTCTTTCCAGTTGGGCGCAGAACCAGTCATATCGCTCCATCTGTTTTTTACTGTATGCCTTATCATACATATCCGCACAGGAAAAATGAGAAAACATTCCCTCCAGATAAAGATTCGGATACCTGCTAATCTGGACAACCTGTGCAACATCTTCTTCTTTCATTTCAAAACCAATTCGTGTCATCCCGGTATCCAGTGCAATATGTATCTTTCCCTTTTTTCCGGCCCTCTTTCCTGCTTCATCCAGAAGACGCGCCGTTTCCGTGTTGTAAATAGTCTGGGTAATGTCATATTGTATCAGTTCATCATACTGGCTCGGTGAAGTATACCCCAAAATCAGTATCGGATGGGTTACACCGGCATTTCGCAGTTCTATTGCCTCTTCAATTGTTGCCACTGCAAAATACTGCACCTTCTCCTTCAGCCTTCTGGCAATAGGGATTGCGCCATGTCCATAGCCATCCGCCTTAATGACCGCCAGAATCCAAACATCATCTCCAACTTTTTTACGAACTTCATCAATGTTATGTTCAATTGCTGCAAGATCTACCTCTGCACAGCACCGGTAATATTCATTCATAAACTGCCTCCTACCATTCTATTAGGCAATGGACTAAAAAAGTCTATGTCCGCTAAATATTGTATCACAAAACAGAACATTTACATACTAAAAATTTATAATTATCCATGGTTTTTATTGATTTCTCCTTAAGAAAATTTTATAATAAAGTCAATGCAGTTAATTGGGAGGTTATTATGCTAAAGATTTACAAAGCCTTTCCCGGAGGAAAGCACAAAGTACTGACCATGAGTTATGATGATGGAAAATTTGCTGACAGGCGTCTGGTCTCCATCTTTAATAAATATGGCATCAAAGGAACCTTTAACCTGAATTCCGGATTAATCCATGACGGAATCCGAATCGATCCTTCCGAATGGCCGGAACTCTATAAAGGCCATGAGGTTGCCACACACACCGTTACCCATCCTACCATTGACCGTTGTCCAAACACGGAAATCATTGCAGAATACCTAAATGACAAGCAATTTCTGGAATCTGTCATGGGGTATCCGATTCGCGGTCATGCTTATCCAAATGGTTCTTACAGCAAGCGTGTAGAACGCATCATGGAAGATTTAGGTATTAAATACGGTCGTATTGTTGGCGATTATTATGCAGACGAATATGTCGTAAGACAGTCAAAATCCGAATGTGGCATTGATGTTGTAGGTGATACGAACGGATTTGCATTTCCGGAAAATTTCCTTGAATGGAAGCCTACCTGCCATCATAATCATAATCTTCTTGGTTTTGGTGAAAGTTTCAAGAATTTAAAGAAAAAACAATATCTTTACATGATGTACGTCTGGGGACATAGCTATGAATTTGATCGTGACAACAACTGGGAGTTAATGGAACAGTTTTGTGAGATGATGAGCGGACAGGATGACATCTGGTATGCAACGAACATTGAAATTGTAGACTACATGGAAGCCTATGAACGATTACAGTTCGCAGCTGATTTAAGTTTCGTTTACAATCCTTCCTTCCAGTCAGTATGGATTATTGTAAATGATGACAATGTTGTTGAAATTCCTGGAGGCTCTACCGTACATTTAATTTAATCCTTTTGTCTGAATTTTGTATGAAGGGTCTATTCTACAAAGAAACAGGCGGTGCAATTGATTCTGCACCGCCTGCTTTTACGTTTTCACGTCTTATTTTCTTACATAATTCCAAGTTCTGATAACATCTGCATAAATGTATCCAGATCCATGCTGCTTGCTGGAATAGAGAAGTCCTGTGCCTTATCCGGAGTAGTTACAAAACTCATGTTCATCACTACAACCTCACCACTGTCATCAATATTCATGTTCATGTTCATTTCCACATTGTTTCCATTCATTCCCATGTTGAAAACAATATCCATCTTATCATCGCCAAGACCGTTGCTCTTTAAGTCTTCTGCAGAAGCCTTAATCGCATCATTCCATCCTGTTACTTCTTCTTTCATTGCTGCTGTATTCGTAACAGAATTTTCAATCTTATCGATACGCTCAGCCAGATCCATAAAGTAGTTTTCTACATCCATTGCTGCAAGTGCATCCATAACAGCCTGAATGTTATCATTGTTTACCTTAATTGCAACCTTGCTGTCAGAAATCTGAACTGTTGATTCTCCTGCTTTTCCAGCAAATTCATCAACAAATGCACCCAAAACTTCAATAACTGCCTTACTGTAAGCTTCATTTGACTTGCTGTCACCCAGTGACTCAAGATCCAGCTCAGAAGTATCAATACCCATACTCTCATAAAGTGCCAGTATATCTTCCAGCGTTACCACCAGATATTCACCTGGAAGCTTCAGATAAGAACTAAGCATCGCAAACTGGCTATCCAGTTCTGTCATGAAATCAAGGAACTGCTGAATATCAATATAAAATTCCTTGCCATTTACAACATAAATGTTGGTAAGTTCCGCATAGTCTTCCATAACATATGGATCCATGGTCATCTTCATTTCAATGACAGCATAACCATTCGATTCGTCCTTATTTGCTCCAGTAATTCTAAAGGACATCACTTCTTCACCAGATGTAAGTTCCAGTTCACAGTTTACCGTATTGGTTTCTGCCTTGATAATCTGGTCTAAAACATTCTTTGCAGAAGCCTTTGCATCTGCTCCTGCCTTTTTGCCGCATGCTACTAAGGACAAAGCCATAACAAGCATCAGCATGATTGATAATAATCTCTTCTTCATCTTTTTTCCCTCTCCGGTATAATATTTATATATGATGGTTACCCACCATAACCAAAGCGCAGCTGCGCATTAGTCCATGCAAAAATAAAAGCATCCGAAACGGATTCCGGATGCTTTTTATGTATCGCATAAATTATAAATCGATACGACCGGCAATTTTACCATTTGCTACATAATATGCAGCACGTTCTTCTGGCTTGCAATAAATATCTATTGTCTTAACAGAAGAAACTTTCTTGCCCATGTCCGCTGCAGCTGCTTCCTTTGATCTTGTAATGATTACATCATAATCATACTGCTCTCCTGCGAACTGTATATAAAAATTGCAAGTCTTCTCTTCGTTAGTCTTTTTAACAGTTGTCTTCTTCGCAGGTGCCTTCTTAGCAGGTGCTTTCTTTTCAGCTGCCTCCTTTACTGTAGCAGGCTTTACTTCTTCCTTTACAGCTTTTACTGGTTCAGCCTTAACAGTTTCAGCCTTAACAGCTTCTGTCTTTACTACTTCTGCCTTAACCTCTTTAACAGGTGCCGCAGTCTTTACAGTTTCTACTTTCTTTGTTGCCATTTTTGTCACCAACTTTCAATTATAAACATTAATAACAATATTGATTATATATTATGTTTTCTAATTTTGCAATAGACCTGGAAGAATTTTCATCCAATAAATCTACTAAATTTTCACAAAAAATTTACAATTTTACAGTCAAATGTTACAACAAACCTCTTTAAGCCACTCTTTTTCCTCTTTTTCTAAATATGAAGAAATTGTGTCATAAACTTTTTTCTGATATTTTTTTAAACGTTCTGTCTCCCTTGGCGACATCTGTTTCCAGTCAATCAGTTCTGTTTCAACCGGAACCATTGTCAATGTTTCAAACTTTAGAAAATCACCATATTCATTGGACTGATCCTCTACGGTCAACAGCTCATTTTCAATGCGGATTCCATGACTTCCCTCTATATAAACACCCGGCTCATCCGTTGTAACCATTCCCGGCATCAGAACACAGCCATCTTCTCTTTCCGGAACCTTCTTCCAGCGAAATCCATTAGGAGCCTCATGAACGCCCAGAAGATACCCCACTCCATGACCGGTACCGCAACGATAATCCAGTCCCATCTCCCACAAAGGTTCCCTTGCCAGAATATCCAGGTTCATTCCGATACAGCCCTTTAAAAAATGAGCATCTGCCAGATTCAGCATGCCGCGAAGTACTGCCGTGTAATGTACCTTGATTTCTTCACGCACCGTTCCTAATGCAATGGTTCTTGTCACATCCGTGGTTCCATCCAGATACTGTCCACCGGAATCTACCAGAAGAATCCCCTCTGGTTTTAACCTTGCCGCATGACCATGTTCCGGATTATAATGCATCATGGCAGCATTTTCATTATAAGCACTAATGGTCGAAAAACTCGGTTCCAGATAATCTTCCTGCTCCTGTCTGCATCGCTCCAGATATCCTGCCGCATCCAATTCACTTAATTCCTGTTCTTTTACTGCTTTTTTTATCCAGTAAATAAACCTTGTAACTGCCACACCGTCCTTGATGTGTGCCTTGCGCAAATGCTCAGCCTCAACCGGATTTTTTATTGCTTTCATGAGAAGCTCCGGATTCGTCTGCTCAATTCTTTTACATTGCTCTCCCATTGCCTTGTACGCCGAATAATTAATCCGTTCCAAATCATACAGGACTGATTTTTCGCTTATTTCTCTTTTCAGGCATTCTTCAAAGGTTTCATATTTCTGGATGACAATCCCATCTTCCTTTAGTCTTTGGACAAGTTCTTTGGAAAATTTACTCTCATCTGCAAACAGAATTCCACTGTTCTTCTCCAGATAAAGATAAGATAATACCATCGGATTATATGCAATATCATTTCCACGGATATTCAAAAGCCAGGCAATATCATCCAGTGTGGTCAGCACGTGACACTGCGCATGATTTTCCTTCATTTCCATTCTGACCCGGTTCAGTTTCTCTTTCCGTGTCTCCCCGGCATAGCGAATGTCCAGTTCAAAGACCTTCTCCTTTGGCAATTCCGGTCTTTCTGTCCAGAGTTCTGCTGCATAATCCTTGTCCAATAGGGCAAGCCCGCCAGCTTCCTTTACCGCCTTTTCATATTCCATGCCTTTCTTTGCCGAAACTCTCCTTGTATCCACTGCAACAGAAGTCCCTCTCTGGC
>CAMEUH010000073.1 GCA_945938055.1 uncultured Eubacteriaceae bacterium
ACTTTCATTACTATTTGTGCCGCCGGCCGAAGGCGGCGGAATGGAGATTAAAATGGATAACAGGGAAAATGCAGTTGGTTTTCTGGTACGGGAGCTGGGAAATGAACTGAGGAAAAACCGGGAGAAGAATGACGCGGCAGTCGTTCCGGGGAACTTAACCATGATGCAGCGTTGGATTATCGGATATCTGGCACATAATACGGATCATGACGTGTATCAGAGGGAGCTGGAAGCAGAACTTAATATTGGCAAATCAACGCTGACGGAAGTTCTGCATCTGATGGAGAAAAATGACCTGGTATGCAGGGTTGCATCACCGGATGACGGACGCTGTAAGAAAATTGTCCTGACAGAAAAATCCAGGCAGATAGACAGTATCATTTCCCTGAATATCATGGAAACAGAAAGAAGACTCCGGGAGGGAATTCCCGAAGCGGATGTGGAAATTTTTTTAAAAACCATTAAGAAGATGATTGCAAATCTGAAATCCGGCACATAAAAAGGAGTATATGATGATTAAGACAGTAGTAAATAATTTACATGAATTTAAAAAAGATTCCATCATGACACCAGTTTTCATGATTCTGGAAGTTATCATGGAAACCATCATTCCACTTATGATGGCATCCGTTGTGGATAATGGAGTGGAAAAAGGAGACATGAATCATATTTATAAAATGGGAGCGTTCATGTTTGTGGCAGCACTCATAAGCCTTCTGGTAGGAATCTTAGGAGGAAGATATGGAGCAAGGGCATCCGCAGGACTTGCAAGAAATCTGCGTACTGCCATGTATGATAAGATTCAGACCTATTCCTTTGCCAATATTGATAAATTCAGCACGGCAGGTCTGGTAACAAGATTAACAACAGATGTGACAAATGTGCAGAATGCATTCCAGATGGTTCTGAGAATGGGAACAAGGGCACCGGCAAGCTTGATTTTTGCCATGTTTATGGCGTTCACCATTCATGCACGGCTGGCATCCGTGTACCTGATGGCAGTTATTTTCCTGGGAACGTGTCTGTTTTTCATTATCCGGAGAACAATGAAGTATTTTGATGTGGTATTCCAGAAATATGATGATTTAAATGCAAGTGTCCAGGAAAATGTTTCTTCCATCCGTGTGGTGAAGGCATATGTAAGAGAAGAATATGAAAAGAAAAAATTTAAAACAGCAAGTGAAAATGTTTACCGCATGTTTATTAATGCAGAAAAGGTTCTGGTAATGAACATGCCGCTCATGCAGATTACGGTGTACTCCTGTATTCTTTTAATCAGCTGGATGGGAGCAAAATTAATTGTGGCAGATGGACTGACCACGGGACAACTCATGAACCTTCTTACTTACTGTATGAATATTCTCATGAGTCTGATGATGCTTTCCATGATTTTTGTTATGATTACCATGAGCAGTGCAAGTCTGAAGCGTATTGGAGAAGTCCTGGAGGAAAAGAGTACCATTACAAATCCGGAAAATCCAAGGACAGAGGTTTGTGATGGAAGCATTGAGTTTCAAAATGTAAGTTTCCGGTATAATAAGACGAGTGAGAAGCCGGTGTTAAGCAATATTAACTGCTCGATTAAGGCGGGAGAAACCATTGGTATCATTGGAGGTACGGGAAGCGCCAAGACCAGCCTTGTAAATCTCATAAGCCGTCTGTATGATGTGACGGAAGGAAATGTGCTGGTAGGAGGACATGATGTCCGGGAGTATGACCTGGATACCCTGCGAAATGAGGTGTCGGTAGTTTTACAGAAAAATGTATTATTTTCCGGAACCATTCTTGAAAACCTTCGGTGGGGTGATGAAAATGCAACGGAAGAAGAGTGCATTCGTGCCTGCAGACTGGCATGTGCGGATGAATTTATCCAGAAAATGCCGGAAAAATATAATACCTTCATTGAACAGGGAGGAAGTAATGTGTCCGGTGGACAAAAGCAGAGACTTTGTATTGCAAGGGCACTTCTTAAAAAGCCAAAGATTCTGATTCTGGACGATTCTACCAGTGCAGTGGATACGGCAACGGATGCCAGAATCCGGAAAGCATTTGCCGAGGAAATACCGGATACAACCAAGATTATCATTGCGCAGAGAATTAATAGTGTGAGTCAGGCGGACCGTATTATTGTCATGGAGGATGGCAGAATCAGCGGATTCGGAACACACGAAGAATTGTTGGAAAACAATGAAATTTATCGTGAAGTATATGAATCACAGACCGCGGGAGGCGGCGACTTTGATGAGAAAGAAGGTGAACTGTAATGGCAGGACAGGGAAAAGAAGTGAAAGTAGGACCGGCAGGAAGAGGACCGAAGGGACCAAGACCGAAGCTGGAAAATCCGGGAAAATTGTTCAAAAGACTGATGGCATATATCTTTAAGAATTATGCAGTTCATCTGGTGATTGTCATTGTCTGTATTTTTGTAAGTGTTCTTGCAAATGTGCAGGGAACCTTATTTACAAAGACTTTAATTGATGGATATATTGCACCGATGCTTTTAAGTGATGTACCGGATTTCATGCCGCTTCTTCATGCAATATTAAGAGTGGCAGGTTTTTATCTGCTGGGTGCGTTTGCTTCATTTACTTATTCAAGAATTATGGTAAATGTGACGAAGGGAACCTTAAAAAATCTTCGGGACGATATGTTTATTCATATGGAGGGGCTTCCAATTAAGTATTTTGATACTCATGCCCACGGCGAAATCATGTCACTTTATACCAATGACATCGATACCTTAAGGCAGATGATTAGTCAGAGCATGCCGCAGTTATTATCCAGTGTGATTACCATTGTCAGTGTGTTTGTAAGTATGTTGACCTTAAATATTCCGTTAACTTTTGTAACGGTGGTTGTGGTTGCCATCATGCTGACGGCTACGAGATGGGCGGCAGGACTTTCGAGCAAATTTTTTATTGCACAGCAGAAGGATATTGGTGCGGTCAATGGATTTATTGAGGAAATGATGGAAGGACAGAAGGTAGTAAAGGTATTCTGTCATGAAGAAAAGAGTAAGGAAGAATTTGGCGAACTGAATGATAAGCTGTTTCATAGTGCATTTCAGGCAAATCAGTTTTCCAATATTGTTGGACCGATTAATGCACAGCTTGGTAATGTAAGCTATGTGCTTTGTGCCATGATAGGAGGAATTCTGGTATTAAATGGCGTGGGCGGCTTTACCCTGGGAGGACTGGCAAGTTTCCTGACCTTTAATAAGAGCTTTAACATGCCGATTAATCAGGTCAGCATGCAGTTTAACAGTATTGTCATGGCACTTGCAGGCGCGGAGCGTATCTTTAAACTTTTGGATGAAGAACCAGAGGTGGATGAAGGATATGTCACTCTTGTGAATGCCAGAATGGAAAACGGAACGATTGTTGAGACCAACGAACGTACCGGAATGTGGGCGTGGAAACATTCCCATAAGGAAGATGGAACCACCACATATGTGGAATTAAAGGGTGACGTAACCTTTGATGATGTGGATTTTGGCTATAATGAAGAGAAAATTGTTCTGCATAACATTAAGATGTATGCGACCCCGGGACAGAAAATTGCCTTTGTAGGCTCAACCGGTGCAGGAAAGACCACTATCACCAATCTCATTAACCGTTTTTATGACATACAGGATGGAAAAATCCGCTATGACGGAATTAATATTAATAAGATTAAGAAGGCAGATTTGCGGCGCTCTTTGGGAATGGTTCTGCAGGATACCCATCTTTTTACCAACACGGTCATGGAAAATATCCGCTATGGACGTCTGGATGCCACGGATGAAGAGGTAATTGCAGCAGCAAAGCTTGCGAATGCAGACGGGTTTATCAAAAGACTTCCGGATGGTTATCAGACGGTGCTTACCGGGGATGGTGCCAATTTAAGCCAGGGCCAGAGACAGCTTCTTGCCATCGCAAGGGCAGCTGTTGCAGACCCTCCGGTTATGATTCTGGATGAGGCAACCAGCTCTATTGATACGAGAACGGAGAAAATTGTTCAGAGGGGAATGGATGGGCTGATGAAGGGCAGGACAACATTTGTGATTGCCCACAGGCTGTCTACGGTCAGAAACAGTGACTGTATTATGGTGCTGGAGAACGGAAGAATTATCGAAAGAGGAATGCATGAGCAGCTGATGGAAGAAAAAGGAAGATATTATCAGCTGTATACAGGGAATAGTATTGCGGGGTAAGGAACTTAAAAGAACTTATTTGCATATTTTCCCAGGAAATAGTATACTGTTAGAAAATTGTTTATTTGGAGGACTGTCATGGGTTTTACAACGTATTCGTGTGAAGATTTTGTAGAGGTATTATCAACCAAGGCTCCGGTTCCGGGCGGCGGCGGTGCGTCTGCACTGGTTGGGGCACTTGGAACAGCACTTGGAAACATGGTAGGTAGTCTTACGGTTGGCAAGAAGAAGTATGCAGATGTGGAAGAAGACATCATTGCCTTAAAGGGAAAAGCAGATGTGCTTCAGAAGGAACTTCTTCATCTTGTGGAGGAGGATGCAAGAGTATTTGAGCCGCTTTCTAAGGCATATGGGATGCCAAAGGATACGGAAGAAGAAAAGGCGGAAAAAGCACGGGTTATGGAAATCGTGTTAAAGGATGCCTGTTCGGTTCCCATGGAAATCATGAGAAAATGTTGTGAATCCATTGATTTGATTGAAGAATTTGCGGCAAAGGGAAGTATCATTGCCTTAAGTGATGCCGGTGTGGGCGCGGCTTTTTGTAAGGCAGCGCTTCTGGGGGCGTCCTTAAACGTGTTTATCAATACAAAGTCCATGACAGACCGCGAATATGCAGAACAGTTAAATGATGAAGCAAATGAGATGATTCGCGTGTATTCAGTAAAGGCAGACGAAGTTTTTAACAGCGTGAACGAGCGGCTGAAGAAATAAGAAGAAATCATATAACATCACAGGAGGACTACAAAATGGCTAGACAACTGCTTGGCAAGGAAGTAACGGCTGCAATGAATGAAAAAATCAAGGAAAATGTGGCAAGATTAAAGGAAAAGGGAATTACCCCGACTCTTGGAATTATCCGGGTAGGAGAGCGTGAGGATGACATATCCTATGAAAGAGGTGCGACAAAGCGCTGCGAGACGCTAGGCGTAGCTTATGAGAAATTCCTTCTTCCACAGGATGTAACGGAAGAAGAATTGTTAAAGGTTATTCGGCAGGTGAATGAAAATGACAATATTCATGGAGTACTGTTATTCCGTCCGCTTCCAAAGCATCTGAATGAAGAAAAGATTATTAATGCCCTGGATTTTGAAAAGGATGTGGATGGTATCACAGATGGCTCTCTGGCTGGTGTCTTTGCCGGAAAGAAACAGGGATTTCCGCCATGTACGCCACAGGGCTGCATGGAAATTCTGGATTATTACGGAATTGACTGTACCGGAAAGAAGGCAGTTGTGGTTGGACGAAGCCTTGTAGTAGGAAAGCCGGCGGCAATGATGCTTCTTAAGAAAAATGCAACAGTTACCGTGTGCCATACAAGGACGGTGGATATGCCTTCGGTAGTCAAAGAAGCAGACATTGTCATTGTGGCAGCAGGAAAAGCAGGAGTAGTGGATGGTTCCTACTTAAGACCGGGACAGGTAGTCATTGACGTTGGGATTAATGTCAACGAAGAAGGAAAGCTCTGCGGGGATGTGAAATATGATGAAGCAGAAGCAATTGTGGATGCCATCACACCGGTACCGGGTGGTGCAGGAAGTGTTACAACCTCTGTATTGGTAGGACATGTGGTAGAAGCTGCCATGAGAAAGTACTTATAATATTCATTGACAACCCTGCTTCCATCGGAGTATACTCATTACGACAATCTAACACAGACAGGTGCCGTTGTCTGCCGCCAGAGCAACGGATAATAGGGAATCAGGTGAGAATCCTGAACGATCCCGTCGCTGTAAGGAAAGAGTTTCATCCAATAATGTCACTGCAGGATGAGGAATCTGTGAATTATGTGAAATTCATAAGGTTTCGATGTCCTGTGGGAAGGCTGGAGGAAATGGTGAAGTCCAAGTCAGAAGACCTGCCTGTTTGTGATACTTATTACTTGCGGAGCACAGGTGATTATGAGTAGATGCTATGGATTAGGATTCATGGTGTAATTTTGTTATCTATTTGTAGCCTTTTTGCGAAGATACAGATAGATTTTTTTTGCTCTTTTATATTCTATGTTATATAAAAGGAGACAATCATGGAAAAATTAAAGAAGATGCTGGTTCTTCTGTGTGCGGTAATGATTTTTACCATAACAGGATGCACAGATAAGAAAGCAGAAAATGAAACAACGGAAAATGTAGTGACGGAAAGCGTGACGGAAGTTCAAAGCACGGATTCCGAAAATTATGATGGGACATTGGTCTTTGACCATTCCTTGGAATTAAAGTATTCCGAACGTTTTGGAATCGATTACTATAAGGGCGGCTACAAGGTGATTCATGCAGATGACGGTGCGGGAAATGAAACGCAGATTGTGATTGTGCCGGAAGGAATGAGTGTTCCAAAGGAAGGCATAAAGGAAGATGCGATTGTTTTGTGCCAGCCAATTGACGGAATAATGTGTGCAAGTGCGCCGACTGTTGCGCTGTTAAATGCCATGGGTGCCCTGGATAAGGTAAAGCTTACCACAAGTGCGCAAAATTCATGGTATATTGATGATGTAAAAAAGGCAATGGCAGATGGTAAATTGCAGTATGTCGGAGATTCCACGGCACCGGATTATGAAATAATTACAGCATCGGGAGTTAATTTTGCTGTTTATACCAGAATGCTTACGGAAGATGTTGAAGCACAACTTAATAAAGTAGGTGTGAATGTGCTTTGTGATTATTCTTCCGTGGAAAAAGAGCCAATGGCAAGAGTTGAATGGGCATATCTTTATGGCGCATTATTTAATCTGGAAGAGGAAGCAAAGAAGCTTGTAGAGAAGCAGGAAGAAGCAATGACGGGTATTACCGGAAACAGTGAGAGTTCAAAAAGCAAGGTTGCTGTATTCTACATAACATCAAAGGGAAAACTCTATGGAAGAAACGCAGATGATTACATGGCAATGATGGTAGAATACGCAGGCGGGGAGTATGCCCTTGCGGATGTAGGTGTGGGTGAAACCGGTACGGTGAACATGGAAATGGAAGCTTTTTATGAGAAAGCAAATGATGCAGATTATATTATCTATGTATGGTCCATGGGTGGAAAGCCGGAGAAATTGGATGATTTGCTTGCAAACAGTGAGCTTTTGAAGGATTTTAAGGCAGTAAAGGAAGAAAATGTATGGTGTACAACACCGGAATATTTCCAGGCGACAGATGCAATCGGTGATATGGTTGCAGACATTCATACCATATTGCAGGGTGGTGCAACCGACGAGGATGTAACTTATCTGTTCCAGTTAAAATAAAATGGATAAAGGCAGGGATACCATGCGAAGAAAAGAACAAATGCGTTATCTGATGGTATTTGCGGTGCTGCTTGGATTATTTGTGGCAGCAGTCATTGTAAATATTAATTCCGGAAGTGTGAATGTTTCCATAAAGGAAATATGGAATATACTGTTCAGAAAGATTTTAGATGACCAAGTCAGTTATAATATCATATGGAAAATCAGGCTTCCCCGATTATTTATGGCGGCAGTACTCGGGGGAGCACTGTCTCTGTCCGGCTATCTTTTACAGACTTTTTTTCGGAATCCCATAGCAGGACCTTTTGTACTTGGAATTTCATCCGGAGCTAAAATGGTGGTGGCAATCGTCATGATTACTTTTTCGGCAGCAACGATACCGATGCCGGTTTCGGTTACGATAATCGCGGCGTTTCTGGGTTCTATCTTATCCATGCTTTTTGTTCTTGCTTTTGCAGGAAGGGCGGGAAGCATGTCCGTGCTTCTGGTCATTGGTGTGATGATAAGCTATATTACCACAGCAGTTACGGACTTTCTGATTAATTTTGCAAATGAAGCAGAGATTGTCAATCTGACACATTGGTCTTTAGGAGATTTTTCCGGGGCAACCTGGCAGAATGTGCGGGTGGCAGTCATCATTGTGATTCCCACATTCCTTCTGACATTACTTGCTACCAAGCAGATTTCTGCTTATCAGCTTGGAGAGGGGTATGCAGAAAATCTGGGAGTCAATATCCGCGTCTTCCGTGTGGTTCTTATTTTGTTATCCAGCTTTTTTTCAGCAGTGGTAATTGCCTTTGCAGGACCGATTTCCTTTGTGGGAATCGCAGTTCCACATATTGTAAAACTGATGTTAAGAACAGCAAAACCATCCGTTATGATACCGGCATCCTTTCTGGGCGGTGCGGTATTCTGTATGTTCTGTGATTTACTGGCGAGAACGCTCATGGCACCCGCAGAATTGTCACTTGGTACGGTCACCTCTGCCATTGGGGCACCGATTGTCATCTGGTTGATGCTTTCACGAAAGGGTGGTGAGGCATAATGGAAAATGTTTATTTGAAATTGGATAATGTTACCGTTGGTTTTGGAACGACCCCGATTGTATCCCAGATTACACTAGAGCTTTTAAAGGGTGAAATTCTTACCTTAATAGGACCCAATGGTGCCGGAAAATCCACTATCCTGAAAACAGTCACAAAGAATCTTAAAACCCTAAAGGGAACAGTATATCTTGATGGAAAAGACCTTGGGGCAATGAGTAATAAGGAAAAAGCAAAGAGAATGTCGGTGGTTCTGACAGAGCGTATCCGGCCGGAGCTTATGACCTGCCGTGAAGTTGTGGCCCTGGGGCGTTATCCTTATACAAATTTTTTTGGAAAATTGACAGAGGAAGACGAAAAAAAGGTAGATGAGTCCCTCACACTGGTGAATGCACTGGAACTTGCAGATATATCGTTTGATAAAATTAGTGATGGACAACGCCAGAGAATTCTTCTTGCAAAAGCAATCTGTCAGGAACCGGAGATTATTGTGCTGGATGAGCCTACGTCTTTTCTGGATATTAAATATAAGATGGAACTATTGTTTTTACTAAAAAAACTGGCTCGGGAAAAAGGCACCACGATTCTGATGTCACTCCACGAAATTGAACTTGCGGCAAAGATTTCAGACAAGCTGGCATGCGTGAAGGATCATCAGATTCTTCAGGTTGGCTCCGGAAGGGACATTTTGACAAGAGAATGTATTACAAAAGTTTATGATATAACGGATGAGACCTATGAACTGCTTTATGGAACGAAGCGGGATGGTATTCTTTAGTTGAGAAATTGGGATTTTTATAAACCAGTAGGAGGATTTTGCAGAGAAATGAATAAGAAGGTAGTGTATGTAATAACGATTACATTGATTGTGCTATTTGGTTTAGCTGCTTGTCATAATAGAAACGATAACCCTGAATACGTAGTTTTAATTGGTGAAGATAATGAGTCCTTAGATTCTTTTCCTTGCGCAGACATCCTTGTTATTGATGGCGAATATTTTACGAAAGAGCATGTGGCATATCTAAAAAATAAAGGTGTAAAGACAATATACAGCTATTTAAATATAGGTTCGATAGAATCATTTAGGGATTGCTATGAAGATTATTCGAAATATACATTAGGCGAATATGAAAATTGGCCGGATGAAGAATGGATTGATGTTTCACAAGAAGAATGGCGCAACTACATAATTTCGAAGGGGAATGAACTTTCAGATAAAGGTTTCGATGGTTTTTTTATCGATAATATAGATGTATATTATATGTTTCAAACGAAAGAAATATATGATGGTATTGTTGATATCCTGACACAGTTAAAGAGTGGTAATATGGATGTGATAATCAATGGAGGAGATATTTTTGTTCAGGAATATATTGCTTCCGGGGAACAAAGCAAAAGGATATTTGATGGTGTCAATCAGGAAGAGGTATATACCAGTTATGATTTTGAAGAAAAAGGGTTTGGCATTAATAACAAAGAGGATAGAGAGTATTACCGGAATTATTTAGAGGAGCTATTGAATCAAGGGTACGTTGTATATGTGTTGGAATATGCTGACAAGAAAGAAATACAGAATAAAGCTATTAAATATGCAAGTGATAACGGTTTTATAGCATATGTTACAGACAATATAGATTTGGACATGTATGAATAATGATATGGTTTAGCGCATATTACTGTTTAAATCTTGTCAGTATGCGGTTATGAAGAAGCAGAAGCTAGCTGCTCATTCAAATGGGCGGTTCTCTTTTTTTCCACCGAACCACTTGAAGAAATCCCCTAAATGTGAGATGATAAAGTATAGATTTTTTAGAACGGATGATTCTGGAGGATGAAATAATGGTAAATGAGCAATATAAGGCAATGTTAAATGGAAAATCGCAGATTCGCGTGTTATCGGAATATGCAACGAAAAGAGGTGCCGAAATCGGATATGAGAATGTGTTTGATTACAGTCTTGGAAATCCCTCGGTTCCGGCTCCGGAAGAATTTACAAAGACAATGATAGAACTTCTGGAAAATGAAAATCCAATGACCTTACATGGATATAGTCCGAGCCTTGGTATTACTTTTGTG
>CAMEUH010000074.1 GCA_945938055.1 uncultured Eubacteriaceae bacterium
TCCTTGGAAGAGAGGCTGACCCGGCAGGACTTGAAGCATGGGTAAATACTCTTGTTACAGGTGAGCATGACAGAGAAACAATTCTGGACGGTTTCGTAGATTCAGTAGAATTTGCAGAAATCCTTACAGAGTTTGGTCTTGCAGATTAATAAGCAATCAATCAGTAATTTTGGCAGGCGGTCTTCGGACCGCCTGTTTTTGTTTTCCAAAGTTTTGTTTTCCAAGAAAAAACTCGATATGTGCAAGTTGCACAAAAAGAAAGAAGAAATATATCGAAAAAGCACAAAGCCCACAAAAAACTATGGACTAATCTCCTAAAATGTGGTAACATACAAAGCAAAGGTTGTTTTACAGCCTAAAGACAGAAATACATTTTACAGGAGGTAGAAATTATGAAGTTTAGCTTAAAGAAAGCTAAGAAGATTACTTCACTGGTACTGGCATTTGTTATGGTGCTGGGGCTGGTTGAAGGAATCACATTAAGTGCTTTTGCAACGGTAGCTAAGGCAGCTACATTAGCAGACACGGAAGCGGGAGGAACTGTTGCAACAGTAGGAAATGCAACAATTGTTGCTTCACAGAAACTTGCAATGACTACGTATAAAGAGGGTGAAGGCAAGACCGCAAATGGTAAAGAATATACCACGGCGCTGAAGAGCTCAGGTGCCAATAATGGTAAGATTGGCAGCAGTACTGCAAGAGTATTTGGATATGCAACAGCAACGGCAGATACCAATATAAAACTTTATGTTGTTGTGGGAACAGGAAAGGATGCATATCTTTTTGAATCGGATACTCAATTGACGGTACCGACAGTAACGGACAAGGGAAATGAATGTATATTTGATGCAGCTACAGCTAAGCTTAAATTTGCCGAAGGTGTTAATGAGACAAGTCTTAAGGTAGAGGCAGGTAAATACTACTACTTAGTTGGTGTTGGTACAAACCTTGAGCTGTTGGATGTAGTGGAAGACACAAGTGCCGGCGGTGGAGCAGGCGGCGGCGAAGGTACTGGTGAAGGCGAAGGAAGCAAGGCAGATATGGAAGCAATTAATGCGTTTGTATCAAGACTTTATTCCGTAGTTCTTGGAAGAGAAGCCAGTGAAGCTGACATTAATTCATGGGGAACCGTACTGGCAAATGGTGAATCCAATGGTATTGATGCATCCTATGGATTTATCTTCAGTGATGAATTTAAGGCAAACGATACAATTACAAACGAAAAATTTGTACAGATTCTCTATAAGACTTTCATGGACCGTGAAGGCGATCCGGATGGACTTAAGGCATGGACAACCCAGTTAGACAATGGTGTAACCCGTGAGAAGGTATTTGAAGGATTTGTATATTCAGCAGAATATGACGAAATCTGTACGGCAACCGGTATTGAAGTAGGTAAGGTTGAACAGTTTGAACCATTAACAGAAGCTCTTGCATTATACAGAAACCAGAATGCTGATATTACAGCATTTGTTGCAAGATGTTATTCAACTGTTCTGGGCAGAGAATTTGACCCGGATGGACTGGAAGCATGGTGTAAGGTAATTATTGAAGAAGAAAATACACCAAAGGAAGTTGCCGCAAATGGTTTCTTCTTCTCCGGAGAATTCCAGGAAAAAGAAATGACTGATACCGAATATCTTCAGATTCTTTATAAGACCTTCTTTAACAGAGATGCAGATGAAGCAGGTTTGAATGCATGGCTTTCTCAGATTGAAAAAGGCGAGGAAGACAGAACCAGTCTCCTTGATGGATTTGCTGGTTCAGCAGAGTTTAAGGGAGTTCTTGAAGAGTTTGGTTTACCAACAGAAGAAGGTGACCCAAAGATTAAGGAATCCAGTGTAAAATATGATTTTACCAGCAATGCTGGTAAGGCTGCTCCTGTAGTTGGTAGCATATTAGATGGTACTAATAAGGAAACATCAGGTATTCTTTATGCAGATGCGGGTACAAGTTCAGGATGTGCTTTTGATGCCAGTCAGTTAAGATTTAGAAATGGTGTTGTATTGTATCTCCCGATTAAAGATAATACAACCAAGATTAAATACGAATATGTTGGTGCCGGAAATAATGCAGGACGTCCAACTTATCTGGGAAGTAAAGAAAGCGGATATCAGGTTGAATATGCTTATTCTGCTGAGTTAACCATTGATGACATTACTGACCTGATTGTGGAAAAGGATGGACAGAAGTATTTCCCAATTATTTCAGGCGGTGATGTTAAGATTAAGTCGATTACATTAACTGAATATAATCCGATTAATTCCGTACCGGTTAGCGGTAATGTAGCAGGCGCTGCAGCAAATGGTATTACGGAAATTAAGTTTAAGAACTTAACAAATACAGCAGCACCGGTTATTAAGGCAACCATTGACGCAGAAGGCAATTACAGCACGGTATTAAGAAGAGTTAATGGTAATGCAGAATACGTTGCATCGATTACAGCAACAGGATATAAGATTGATGATACAAATGGTGCGAATAAGTTTACATTAACAGGTAATACAGAGAGTGAAACAGTTGATTTTGCAGTAGTAACTGCTGAAATCGCAACAATTTCCGGTACCTTAACAGGTATTTCTGACAGCGCGTTAAAGGGAACGCTGGAAGCAACACTGGTGCCAGACGATAGTTCATTAGATAGCGTTAAGCTTGAATTAAAAAAGGATGCTGAAGGATATACATTTGCATCGGCTGTAATTGTTCCTGATGCAAAGTATAGTGTTGTCCTTACAAATGCAGATGATTATGAAGTTCTTGACACAGTAAGTAAAGCAACAGGTACTTATACAGATGTGGTAATTGCTGCAACAGCTAAGCCTCTTGTTGAAGTAACAGGTTCTTTTGTAACATCAGATAAGAAGAGCGCAAGCGTAACAAAGATTACATTTACCAATATGGATACAAAGGATTACAGCTATTCCTTTAATGTTACAGACGGTACATATAAAGCGTCTCTTCGTGCCGGTGAATATGAGGCATCGGTAGTATGTGAAGGATATGAGGCATATGACCATGTAAGCGTAGCAGATAAGACAGTTGAAAATGATGTTTACCTGAAATCAACAGCAGAACCGGAAGCAGCAGTATATGCTGAGACATTAACGGTTGGTAAGGGACAGCAGTTTGAAACAATTTCGGAAGCAGTTGCATATGTATCCAGAATGGAACGTACAACAGAGCAGAGAGTTACCTTAAAGCTTACAGATAGCTTATACAGAGAACAGGTTATTATTGACACGCCGAATATCACAATTTCAAGTGATAGTGAAGCAACTATTACATGGTATTATGGCGTTGGTTTCTCATACTATAGTGCTAAGGCGGCAACGGATGGTAAGAACGGTTCTTACTATGATGAAGCATGCGCAGTAGATAAGTATTACAAGGCAACAGTATCACAGAACCCGGGTCATTGGGGAGCTACAGTGAACTTATTTGCAAATGCAACAGGATTTAAGGCAGAGAACATTGTATTCGAGAATTCTCTTAGCCGTTACATTACAGACGAAGAACTTGCAGATGGTGCAGGAGCTAACGTTACTTCAGCAGTAACAGACAGAACAACAGCCGGTATTAATGTACGTAGCAAGGCTGCTAAGGAAAGAGCATGTGTAATTTATATTCAGGCAGATGAGACAGAATACAAGAATTGTAAGTTCTTAAGCAGCCAGGATACAATTTATACAGGTGATAAGAATGAGCATTCTTACTTTGTAGATTGTGTAATTGAAGGTACAACTGATTATATCTGTGGTGATGGTAACCCTGTATTTGATAAGTGTACATTAAGCATGTACAGCTATTCGGATCAGGAAGCAGTAGGAAGCTACATTGTTGCTAATAAGAAAGCAGCAACCGATGGTGGATATCTGTTTAAGGATTGCAAAATCTTATCACATGGATATGAGGATCTTAAGCCTACCTCCGGTAACCTGCTTGTACGTGCATGGGCTGCAGGTTCGGTTACATGGCTGAATACATTGGTTGAATCTGACACAATGCTTGCAAAAACAGCTTATGCAGACATGAATGAGAAAGTTGCAGATGCTAATTACCGTGAGTACAATACTCATCTGGGGGATGGTACACAGGTAGAGACCAATAAAGGAATCACAAGCGGTGTTACGATTCTTACAGAAGAGCAGGCAAAGGATATTCAGGTAGCAGCATTCTTTGGTTCTTCATGGACACCAAGCTTTTATGTTGCTGAATAAACTAGATTGCCGGTATTGATTTACAATCAGTAGAAATGATATGGGCTGTCGCTTTAACGAATGAAAATTTCGTGAGGCGACAGCCCTTCTATTTTCCCTTTTATAAATTTTACAAACCCCCCGGATTGTGATATAATAAAAAAGATTACGAAAGGAGAGTATCATGGCGTTTTCAAAGGAATCAGAATTTAAGATATCCGGGCAGTTAAAGTCCTATCTTTCCTGGCCGATATACGTAGGAATGCTGTTTCTGGTAATGACGATACCGATGTATATCATCAGCATACGCGCAGGCATTCTCATGTCTGTTTTTGATGTAATATATACAATTATTGCCATATTGCTATTCGCATACAAGCATAATCAAATTATGGCATCCATGGTAGATTTCGCGTCGAATTATTCACAGGTCCAGAAGGGGCTTTTGAAGGAATTATCCGTTCCATATGGTCTGATTGATGATAACGGAAGGATTATCTGGATTAATTACCGAATGAAGGAGATTCTGGGTAAGGAGAAGGAACAGAAGAAGTCCATCATGGCAATCTTTGAATCCATCCGGAAGGAGAATCTGCCGGATGAAGAAGAGATTAAGGAGATTTATCTTTCTTTTAATGGAAGGGATTACCGGATTGAGTTAAAGCGGGTGAATCTGGAGGATATTTCCGGTGGCCTTGATTTGCTGGATGAAGAAAAGAGTAGTGGTATTATTGCAATGTATATGTTTGATACCACGGATTACAATACGGCAGTCAGAACTCTTGCGGAACAGCAGATGGTATCGGCATTGATTTATATTGATAACTATGATGAAGTCATTGACAGCTCGGATGAAGGTAATCTTGCCGTAACGCCGGGACTGGTAGAGAGTAAGATTAATAAGTATATTTGTTCAAGAGGCGGTATTGTAAAGAAGCTTGAGAAGGATAAATATATTGCGCTTTTCACATATGCAGCACTGGATTCCATGAAGAGTGACAAATTCAGTCTTCTCGCGGATGTTAAGAAGATTGAAGTCGGGGAAGACAGGGCATTTACCATTAGTATTGGTATCGGAACCAAGACAAATGATGAATACATCAAGTCTTTTGAACTGGCAAAGTCGGCAATGGAGCTTGCACTTGGACGTGGCGGTGACCAGGTCGTTGTAAAGGATAATGAAAAGGTTATTTATTTTGGCGGAAAGAGCCAGCAGATGGAGAAAAATACCCGTGTTAAGGCAAGGGTGAAGGCACATGCTCTCCGAGAAATCATGAACAATAAAGAAAAAGTCTTTATCATGGGACATAAGATTGGGGACATGGATTCGCTCGGTGCATCCGTTGGTATTTTTCGTGCCATGACCCATCTGGGTAAGAAAGCATATATTGTCATTAATGATATAACAACATCGGTGAAGCCGGTTATGGACCGTCTGATGACCCTGCCGGAGTATGAGGGCGTATTTATTAACAGTAATACGGCAGAAGACATGGTAGATGGTACCTCCGTGGTTGTAGTTGTGGATGTGAATAAGCCAAGCTATACGGAGTGTGAAAATCTTCTGAATCTGTGCAGGACACTAGTGGTAATTGATCATCACAGGCAGTCGGATGAGACCATAGAAGGTGCCATTCTTTCTTATGTGGAGCCGAATGCGTCTTCAGCAAGTGAAATGGTGGCAGAGCTTCTTCAGTACATTGATAATGGCATAAAGCTTAAGGCGGCAGAGGCAGAAGCGATGTATGCCGGAGTGATTATTGATACCAATAATTTTAGCAATAAGGCGGGTGTCAGAACCTTTGAGGCATCTGCATTCCTGAGAAGAAATGGTGCAGATATTGTCCGTGTGCGTAAGTTCTTGCGCAGTGATATGGATGAATATAAGGCAAAGGCGGAAACCATCAGCAATATGGAAGTTTATAAGGGCTGTTATGCATTTGCTATTTCACCGTCAGAAGGACTTGCCAGTCCGACCATTGTGGCAGCACAGGCAGCAAATGAAATGCTGGATATCAAAGGTATCAAGGCATCTTTCGTGTTTACGGATTTTGCCGGAAAGATTTATATCAGTGCACGTTCCATTGACGAGGTCAATGTACAGGTTATCATGGAAAAACTTGGCGGAGGCGGTCATATGAGTATTTCGGGTGCCCAGCTTAAGGATACTACCATTGAGGAGGCTGTGGATATCGTTAAGAGAACGCTTGACAATATGATGGAGGAAGGAGATTTATAAATGGAAGTTATTTTATTGGAAGATGTGAAGTCTCTTGGAAAAAAGGGACAGATTGTGAAGATAAATGATGGATATGCACGTAATTATGTGCTTCCAAAGAAGCTTGGAATTGAAGCGAACGGAAAGAATCTGAATGATTTGAAGCTTCAGAAGGCAAATGAGGAGAAAATTGCAAGAGAGCAGCTGGAGGCAGCAAAGGCTCTGGCAGCACAGATTGGTGAGCAGACAGTAACGCTTTCGATTAAGACCGGAGAGGGAGGAAGAACTTTTGGTTCTGTTTCCAGTAAGGAAATTGCGGAAGAGGCAAAGAAGCAGCTGAATCTTGAGCTGGATAAGAAGAAGATTGTACTGGATGAGGCGATTAAGACACCTGGAACGCATATTGTAACAGTAAAGCTTCATAAGGATGTACATGCAAAGTTAAAGGTAGTTGTTAAGGAAGCATAGATGCAGAAGAATGGAATACAGGTAGAGTAATGGATGAAGAAATAATCAAAAGTGCACCCAATAACATAGAAGCAGAGAAATCGGTCATTGGTTCCATGATTCTGGATATTGATGCGGTTACCGTGGCATCGGAAATGCTGACCCAGGATGATTTTTATTATAGCCAGTATGGCGTTATGTTTGATGCCATGGTGGAACTGGTGAATGAAGGAAAACCGGTGGATGTCATTACACTGCAGGAGAAGCTTAAGGAACGGGGGGTTCCGGAAGCGGTCGGCGGGTTAAATGTCATCAAGGATTTGGTAGGAGCAGTTCCAACGTCTGCAAATATCCGCCATTATGCGGAAATTGTACGGGACAAGGCAGTTCTTAGAAGAATTATTGCGGCAAATGATGAGATTAGCAAGGCATGTTACCTTGCCAAGGATAGTGTGGAGGATATTCTTGCGGATACAGAGAAGAAGATTTTCAGTCTGGTTCAGCGGGGAGGCTCCAGTGAGTTTGTGCCGATTAAGTCGGTTGCTTTGGATGCCCTGAAGGGGATTTCCAAGGCTTATCAGAATAAGGGTAACATTACCGGAATTCCAACGGGATTTACGGATTTGGATTATAAATTATCAGGACTACAGCCATCGGATTTGATTCTGATTGCGGCACGTCCGTCCATGGGTAAGACAGCATTTGTTCTTAATATTGCCCAGCATGTGGCGATTGCAAAACATGTTACCACGGCGATATTCAGTCTGGAAATGAGTAAGGTTCAGCTTGTGAACCGTCTTTTGTCGCTGGAATCGGGCGTTGAGGCACAGAATATCCGAACGGGTGATATTTCGGATAACCAGTGGAGCAGGCTGGTAGAGGGCGCAGAGGTAATTGGCCGTTCTGCATTGATTATTGATGATACACCGGGAATCTCCATTGGTGAACTGCGGTCAAAATGCAGAAAATATAAGCTGGAACAGAATCTTGGACTAATTATTATTGACTATTTGCAGCTCATGAGTGGTAATGGCAAGACAGATTCCAGACAGCAGGAGATTTCGGATATTTCCCGTTCCTTAAAGTCTCTTGCAAGAGAGCTGAATGTTCCGGTGATTGCGTTATCCCAGTTAAGCCGTGCCGTGGAAAAAAGCGATGATAAACGGCCTATCATGTCGGATTTGCGTGAATCCGGAGCGATTGAGCAGGACGCAGACGTGGTAATGTTTATCTATCGTGAAGATTACTATAACCGGGATTTGGAACCGGAAAAGAGAGATATCTCTGAGATTATCATTGCCAAGCAGAGAAACGGTCCGATTGGAACGGTTAAGCTTGCGTGGATTCCGAAATATACCAAGTTTGGTAATCTGGAGCGTAGAAGGGCAGAAAGAGAAA
This sequence comes from uncultured Eubacteriaceae bacterium, assembly GCA_945938055.1. Classification (GTDB taxonomy): domain Bacteria; phylum Bacillota; class Clostridia; order Lachnospirales; family Lachnospiraceae; genus MGBC120314. The sequence continues at coordinate 8,260 of CAMEUH010000074.1, forward strand.
TTGATTAGTTTTTAATAGAGAAAGACAGGACTTCCATGAATGGCTTTCTGGAAGTCCTGTCTTTTTCTATTGCGTTTATAAAAATTCTACTGTGGACAGCTTGGTGCACCAACTGGACATGTAGCTTCACAGGCGCCACATTCGATACATTTGCTGGCGTCAATTACCATTTTTCCATTCTCTTCGGAAATTGCCTCTACAGGACATGCGGCGGCGCAAGCACCACAGCTAATACAGTTATCTGAAATTTGGTATGCCATAATATAAATCCTCCTAATTGTTTTTAAAATTGATAGATATTTATCAATCCTCGTATCCATTATATTCGATACGAGGATGGAATACAACCCTTTTATTTAAATATTAAGATTTTTTCGCACGAGCTTCTTTCATTGCTTCCAGAATAATATTTCTGGCTTTTATGGCATCTTCCTTATCAAGAGGAGGAACTCCTTTTAACGGATAATCAATACCAAGCTGCTCATATTTGATTTCTCCCATGGTATGATAAGGGAGGACATCTAAAGCCTTTACATTTTTCAGGGTTCCGATAAACAGGCCAAGGCGGTGGAGATATTCCTCGTTATAGGTATATCCCGGTACAACCACATGGCGAATCCATACATCAATGTTTTTCTCTTCAAGGAGCTTCGCAAATGCAAGAATTCCGTCATTTGGCTGGGAACAGAGTATTTTATGCTGTTCCGGGTCAATGTGCTTAATATCAAGCATGACTAAATCGGTTACGGCAAGAACCTTGTCAAGCTTTTCATTGTAAGCGGTATTGGTTGGTTTATAAGCAATCCCTGAGGTATCAATACAGGTATGAATGCCCATTTCTTTTGCTTTTGTAAATAATTCCAAAAGAAAGTCTATCTGCATGAGCGGTTCGCCGCCCGTAACCGTAATACCGCCGGTGGTATAGAATTCGGAATTATTTTTGTACTGCTGGAGCAGTTCATCACAGCTTACTTCTTTTCCGCCATTCATTGGCCAGGTATCCGGATTGTGGCAGTAGAGACAACGCATTGGACAGCCCTGGACAAAGATGACAAATCTTACACCCGGTCCGTCAACGGTTCCACAGGTTTCAATGGAATGAATACGTCCATTCATGATCATTACCTCACAATCAATTAATTAACAGGCTGCTGCCTGATGGAAAAATAACCCCAAGGAACATTACTTTGAGAACGCCCTTGGGGTTATGATAAATTTAAGGGTTAATTCCTAATTACATTGCCTGATGGAATGTACGGGAAATAACATCATTCTGCTGTTCCTTTGTTAATTTGATGAAGTTTACAGCATATCCAGAAACTCTGATTGTTAACTGTGGATACTTCTCTGGATGCTCCTGAGCATCTAATAAAGTATCTCTGTTTAATACGTTAACGTTAAGGTGATGTCCGCCTTTTACAGCGTAACCATCTAACATGGAAACTAAGTTATCAACCTGGTTTGCACTTATTTCTGCCATTTTTCATTACCTCCATAAATATTCATTAAAATTTTAAAGTTTATTCGTCGATACCGACATGAAGGGTGGGAACCATACATGCCATGTTCTTATTACAGCAATTGCTGTTGGTGGTCTCGACGGTCTTGCTATCTGCATCTTTTCCGTCAACGGCAACGTTCATGTGACCGCCGCCGTTAGCGGTAAAGCTATCAAGCATACTTACGATGTCATCAATTTTCTTGTCGTCCATAATATATGCTCCTTTTCAACACAAAGATTACTTTTCTTTGGTGAAAATTACTTGTTCAGGATATCAGCTAAATCGCCAACTACTAAATCATCCTTACCAAGTGCGTTAGGAATGATGGTAAATGTATTGGAGATACCATCCTGTGCTTCGTTAAATGGAAGCTTAGCAACAGATGAAAGGGAAGCAACAGCACCATTCTTATCACGTCCGTGCATTGGGTTAGCACCTGGAGCAAATGGCTGTCCTGCAATTCTACCATCTGGAGTAGAACCTGTATTCTTACCATATGTTACATTGGATGTGATTGTTAAGATAGATGTTGTTGGAACACCTTCTCTGTATGTGTGATGCTTTCTGATCATTGCCATGAACTTCTTAACAACTTCAACTGCAATCTCATCAACTCTGTCATCATTGTTACCATACTTAGGGAAATCGCCGTCAACCTCGAATCCTGTAATAACATTCTTGGCTACACCAATAACCTTAATTTC
>CAMEUH010000075.1 GCA_945938055.1 uncultured Eubacteriaceae bacterium
TTTGCACTGCATATAAATCTACAGTACAAACTGAGCAGACCGTGACGAATTGTCATGGAGTCCGGTCACAGCGGTGACAGTGGAATCTATCATCCACGGGACAGTAGTTGCTAATACTGATTCGTGGGTGTTTTTTATTCTTAAAAGGTATTCTTTATCTTTCCCACAATATATTAGTGTCATAGAGCTATCTTATTTATTTTGGAGGTAACTGACATGAAGGAAAACAAGACCGAGAACAAGAAAGAGAATGCATCAGACAATGATTTTCAAAGGATTGCAAATCAGGTGTCTTTTGTAACCATTATTGGAAATGTAATTCTTGCGGTATTTAAACTGATTGCGGGAATTGTGGCACATTCCAATGCAATGATTAGTGATGCGGTTCATTCGGCATCCGATGTATTTAGCACGATTGTGGTGATTATTGGAATCAAGCTTGCTTCAAAGGAGTCTGACAAGGAGCATCCTTACGGACATGAACGACTGGAGTGCGTGGCGGCCATAGTGCTGGCGATGGTTCTGTTCATGACGGGACTTGGAATTGGCCTGGAAGCATTAAAAAACATTCTGAATGGTCATTATGAAGCATTAGAAGTACCCGGAATGCTGGCACTTGTTGCGGCAATCGTATCCATTGCTTTAAAGGAAGCTATGTTCTGGTATACGCGATTTTATGCAAAGAAAATTGATTCCAGCGCACTCATGGCAGATGCATGGCATCACCGTTCGGATGCATTTTCCTCAATCGGGGCATTGATAGGAATCTGGGGAGCACGAATGGGGTTCCCGGTCATGGATTCCATTGCCAGTCTGGTAATTTTTGTATTTATCGTAAAGGCGGCTTATGATATTTTTAAGGATGCCATTGATAAAATGGTGGACCATTCCTGTGATGAGGAGACAGAGAATGAAATCCGTGAATGCATCATGAAAAATGAAAAGGTATTATGCATTGATTTATTACAGACACGCATGTTTGGCAATAAAATTTATGCGGATATTGAAATCGGAGTGGATGGTTCCTATACCTTACAGTGTGCTCACGAGATTGCAGAAGAGGTACATGATGAGATTGAAGAGAATTTTCCGAAGGTAAAACATATCATGGTGCATGTAAATCCGGCAGTATTAAATCAATAAAAGACAGAATTGAATACTTGCAATTCAGCTTCGTTTTGGGTACAATATAGAGTGGTTTATTTTCGAATGAGGTGTTTGAATGGCTATACCGGTTAAGCTTCAGGTGTTTGAGGGTCCGCTGGATTTACTCTTACACCTGATTGATAAGAATAAAGTAAATATTTATGATATTCCGATTGTGCTGATTACGGAGCAGTATCTGGAATATGTGAATGCCATGGACAAGAAGGATTTGAATGTAGTGAGCGAGTTCCTTGTCATGGCGGCAACCCTTCTGGATATTAAGTCCAAGATGCTGCTTCCTGCCGAGGTAAATGAAGAGGGTGAAGAAGAGGACCCGAGAGCAGAGCTTGTGGAAAAGCTTCTGGAGTATAAGATGTACAAATACATGGCATATGAATTAAAGGACAGGCAGGTGGATGCCATGCGCTCGCTCTACAAGCCGTCAACCATTCCGCCTGAGGTGGAAGCGTACAAGGAACCTGTAAATCTGGAACAGCTGGTTTCTGATATCACCTTAAAGAAGCTCAATGATATTTTCAATGAAGTCATGAAGCGTCAGGAAGATAAGGTAGACCGGGTACGAAGTAACTTCGGAAAGATTGAAAAGGAAGAAGTGAATCTTTCGGAGAAAATAGAGTATGTGAAGGAATATGCAAGAGAGCATGGAACATTTTCATTCCGGCAGCTTCTGATGGAAAGCAACAGCAAAATGCAGGTAATTGTAACATTTCTTGCCATACTGGAACTGATGAAAATCAGTTTTATCCGGGTGGAACAGGATTACACGTTTGCAGATATCCGGATCTGTTATGTAGATGCGGCATAAGGGCATGAAAGATGCATGAACAGATAGAAAATACAAGAATTTAAGAAATGGAAGGTTCGTATTTTGGAAATAGAAAGATTGGAAGCAATCATAGAAGCAGTTCTTTTTACCATGGGAGATTCCGTGGAAACAGAAAAACTGGCGGTTGCAATTGAACAGGATGTGGAGACTACCAGAAAAATCGTACATAACATGATGGATAAGTACGAGGCAGCAGACAGGGGAATCAAAATTATTGAAATCGAAGACGGATTCCAGCTCTGTACCAAGTCGGAATATTATGAAAATCTGATTAAGGTTGCCAGTCAGCCAAGAAAATATCAGTTGACGGATGTATTATTGGAAACTTTGTCAATAATAGCATATAAGCAGCCAATTACTAAAATGGAGATTGAAAAAATCCGTGGTGTGAGCAGCGACCATGCGGTAAACCGTCTGGTAGAGTATAATCTGGTGTGTGAAGTGGGAAGACTGGATGCACCGGGAAGACCGATGCTTTTTGGAACCACGGAGGATTTCCTAAGGGCATTTGGCGTGCAGTCTGTGGAAGACCTTCCGGCATTGAGTACGGATATGATGGAAGAGTTTAAGATCGAGGCGGAAGAAGAAATTCAGTTGAAATTAGATGTATAACGGATGGATTTTGCATTTGACAGCAGGTTGAAAGGAGTTATCAATGGAAAATAAGATTGCATGGGACAAGTACAGCGATAAGGACTTAAAAAAAGTGGACAAATTTGCAAAGGAATACAAGGATTTCCTGAGTGAGTGTAAGACCGAAAGAGAATGTGTACAGCGTTTTAAGGAAATGGCAGAAAAGCAGGGATACGAAAACCTTTCGGATGTCATCCGGGAGAAGAGGACTCTTACGGCAGGCGATAAGGTGTATGCCATAAACCGTGGAAAAGGAATTATTTTATTTCATATCGGGGAAGAAAGCCTGGAGCATGGAATGAATATTTTAGGTGCACACATTGACTCTCCAAGAATTGATTTAAAGCAGAATCCGCTTTATGAGGATACCGGACTGGCGCTCTTTGATACCCATTACTATGGTGGAATCAAGAAATACCAGTGGGTGACCATTCCTCTGGCACTTCACGGAGTTGTGGCATTAAAGAATGGTGAAGTGGTGGAAATCGTTATTGGAGAAAAGGATACGGACCCGGTTGTGGGAATTTCCGACCTCCTGATTCATCTTGCTTCTGAGCAGATGGAAAAGAAGGGAAATAAAATTGTGGAAGGCGAAGCACTTGACATTCTGGTGGGAAGCATTCCGTTAAAGTCAGATCATAAGGAAAAATCTTCGCAGGATAAGAAAAATGATAAGGAAAAAGTGAAGGAAAATATCCTGCGGATTCTGAGAGAAGAATAGGTCATCGACGAAGGATATTTTATGTCGTCTGTGAGTGAGTGGGCGTCGGCTGGCCGCGCAAGGGATTATGGCATTGATGAAAGCATGATTCTTGGATATGGTCATGATGACCGTGTCTGTGCCTATCCGTCTTTTGATGCTCTGGTGGAAACTAAGAAGTTAAAGAAAACCGGTGTCTGCATTCTGGTGGATAAGGAAGAAATTGGAAGTGTGGGTGCAACAGGAATGCATTCCAAGTTCTTTGAAAACATGGTTGCGGAAGTGATGGACCGCATGGGGGATTATTCCGAGTTAAAGCTGCGCCGTGCATTATATAATTCCAAGATGCTGTCTTCTGACGTTACGGCAGCGTATGACCCTAATTATGCGTCTGCAAGCGAGAAAAAGAACACGGCATATTTCGGACGCGGAATGGTACTCATGAAATATACCGGTTCCCGTGGAAAATCCGGCTCAAATGATGCAAGTGCGGAATTTATTGGGGAACTTCGTAAAATCATGGATGACAATCAGGTTCATTATCAGACATCCGAGCTTGGCAAGGTTGACCAGGGAGGCGGAGGAACCATTGCCTATATTCTTGCGAATTATGGAATGGATGTCGTTGACTGTGGCGTCGCAGTACAGAATATGCATGCACCGTATGAAGTAATCAGCAAGGCTGATTTGTATGAAACAAAATGTGGCTATAAGGCCTTTCTTGAGAATGCATAAAATGGAGGAAACCAATGAAGTGGAATAAATACTCATTAAAAACCACCACGGAAGCTGTGGATTTGGTAAGCAACATGCTGATGGAACTGGGAATTGAAGGAATTGAGATAGAGGACAATGTCCAGTTAAGTGAGTCAGACATTAAGACAATGTTTGTGGATTTTCTTCCGGAACTTCCGCCGGATGATGGTGTGGCAACGGTGAATTTCTATATCGATTCGGAAGATGATGATAAATCCATTCTTCCAAAGGTCAGGGGAGGGCTTAAGGAACGTTCGCAGTTTATCAATATTGGTGAGTGGACCATCATGGAATCGGAAACAGAGGATAAGGACTGGATTAATAATTGGAAGCAGTATTTTAAACCATTTGTATTTGAAGGTATTGTCATTAAACCAACATGGGAGGAACTGGATGATTCCATCCAGGGAAAGATTGTGGTAAACATTGACCCGGGCACGGCATTTGGTACAGGTTCCCATGAGACAACCCAGCTTGTCATCAGCCAGCTGGATAAATATGTAAAAGAAGGCGATGAGCTTCTGGATGTGGGCTGTGGAAGCGGAATTCTTTCTGTCATTGGATTGATGCTTGGCGCAAAACACGCAGTGGGAACGGATCTGGATCCAAATGCGGTTGTAGCAACAAAGGAGAATGCTGAAATCAATAATATTTCCATGGATAAAATTGATATTCTGGAAGGTAATATCATTGATGATCAAAAGATAAAGGATGCAGTAGGATATGAACGTTATGACGTGGTTGCGGCAAATATTCTTGCGGATGTTCTGATTCCGTTATCCACATGCATCACGGAACACATGAAGTCCGGTGCTTACTTTATTACTTCCGGTATTATTAATACCAAGGAAGAAGAGGTAGTAAATGCATTTCAAAAGAATCCGCTTCTTGAAATTGTGGAGATTAACCACAAGGGTGAGTGGGTAAATGTAACGGCAAGGAAGAAATAAAGGAAAACAGGGTGGATGTATGTATCATTTCTTTGTTCAGGAATCTGCTTTTTCCGGAAATGAAATCCGGATTACCGGAGAGGATGTCAATCACATCAAAAATGTGCTTCGCTTAAAATGTGGTGAACAAATTATCATAAGCAGGAAGGAAGAACCAGCATCTGATGTGGATTATTACTGCAGTATCACGGATATTACAGAGAATGAGGTGACGGCGTGTGTGGACTGGACGGAAGAGGGAAGAGAGCTTCCGAATAAGATTTATCTCTTCCAGGGGCTCCCAAAGAGTGACAAAATGGAACTGATCATTCAGAAAGCAGTAGAGCTTGGTGTTCATGAAATTATTCCGGTTGCAGCAAAACGTTCCGTCGTGAAGCTTGACAATAAGAAAGAAGAGAGTAAAAGAAAGCGCTGGCAGGCAATTTCAGAAAGCGCGGCAAAACAAAGTAAGCGCAGTATCATTCCGGAAATTAAGCCGGTGATGTCCATGAAGGAAGTTCTGCAGTATGCGGCTTCAATGGATGTGAAGCTGATGCCTTATGAAAATGCCAAAGGAATTGCACAAACCCGCCGTATGGTGTCGGAAATACAAAGAGGACAGTCGGTGGCTGTCATTATCGGACCGGAGGGCGGTGTTGACCCGGAAGAAGCAGAGCATTTAAAAGCAGGTGGCTTTTATCCGGTAACACTGGGGAAGAGAATTTTAAGAACAGAGACGGCAGGACTTATGATGCTGTCTGTATTAATGTATCATCTGGGAGAATAGCCATACGAAAAGAGGTTTGGCTGATGGGAGGAAACATGCAGGTTTATTTTGATAATTCCGCAACGACACGGTGTATTCCGCAGGTGCGTGAGGTAATGGATAAAATATATGATGAAGACTATGGAAATCCTTCCTCACTTCACATGATGGGAGTGAATGCCGAAAAGCATGTGAAACAGGCAAGAGAAGTGCTGGCAAGGATTTTAAAGGTGAATGAAAAGGAAATTTTATTTACTTCCGGCGGTACGGAATCGAATAATACGGCCATTATCGGCTGTGCCATGGCGAATAAGCGTTCCGGTAACCACATCATTACCTCATCCATTGAACATGCGGCAGTCTTAGAACCCATGAAGTTTCTGGAAGAACAGGGATTCCGAGTTACGTATCTTCCGGTGGATGAAAAGGGTGTAGTGGATCTGGAGGCGTTAAAGGAAGCTGTGTGTGAGGATACCATTCTGGTGTCTGTTATGTGCGTTAATAATGAAATCGGGACCATAGAACCGATGGAAGAGATTAGCCGGATTGTGAAAGAGAAAAATTCCAGGGCATATTTTCACGTGGATGCAATACAGGGCTTTGGAAAGCTCCTTCTTTATCCAAAACGGATGGGAATTGACATGCTTTCCGTGAGTGCCCACAAAATTAACGGACCTAAAGGCGTTGGATTTTTATATATTAATGAAAAGGTTAAGATAAAACCGTTGATTCTTGGCGGAGGACAGCAGAAGGGAATGCGTTCCGGTACGGATAATGTTCCGGGAGTGGCAGGACTTGCCAAGGCAGCCCAGATTGCTTATGAAAATTTTGACGAGAAGCAAAAGTATTTATATGAGCTTCGTGGCAGGATGCTTGCAGGACTTTCCCAGTTTGACGGTGTAAGGATTAACGGTGTGACGGAAAACGGAGCAGGAACCATGGCGGCACCTCACATTATCAGTGTCAGCTTTCCCAATGTAAGAAGTGAAGTGCTTCTTCATGCATTGGAAGAAAAAGGCATTTATGTATCGGCAGGATCAGCCTGTTCATCCAATAAACCGTCCTTAAGCAAGACACTTTTAAATATTAAGGCACCGAAAGAGGTTATTGAATCAACTGTGCGGATGAGCTTTGCGGTATCCAACACGGATGAGGAAGTGGATTACTGCCTTACGGTATTAAAGGATTTGATTCCAATGTTACAGAAGTATGTAAGAAAGTAGGAAAAACATGTATAAAGCATTTTTAATTAAGTATGGAGAAATTGGAGTAAAGGGAAAGAACAGGCATTTATTTGAAGATGCCCTGTGTAAGCAGATTCGTCTTTCACTAAAGCATGTGGATGGTGAATTTCTGGTTACCAAGGAAAATGGTCGTGTTTATGTGGAAGCACTTTCCGAGTATGATTATGAGGATGCTTTAGAGGCGATTCAGCATGTATTTGGAATCGTGGGCATCTGTCCGATGATTCAGGTGGAGGATGAAGGGTTTGATGAACTTGCCAAAGTCGTTGTCAATCACATTGCAGAGACCTATCCGGATAAGAAGATTACCTTTAAGGTGGATGCAAGACGGGCAAGGAAGAATTATCCGTTAAATTCCATGGAAATTAACATGAAGATGGGAGAAAAGATTCTGGAGGCCTTTGAGGAACAGGGAATGAAGGTGGATGTACATCATCCGGATATCTTTGTGAATATTGAAATTCGTTCCAAAATTAACATCTATTCCCAGGAAATCAAGGGAATTGGCGGAATGCCGGTAGGTACCAACGGAAAGGCCATGCTTTTGTTATCCGGTGGAATAGACAGCCCTGTGGCAGGATATATGGCGGCAAAGCGTGGTGTTACCATTGATGCGGTTTATTTTCATGCACCTCCATATACCAGCGAACGTGCAAAACAGAAGGTTGTGGACCTTGCAAGACTTGTTTCAAGGTATACCGGGCCAATTGCACTGAATGTTGTGAATTTTACGGATATTCAGCTTTACATTTATGAAAAATGTCCTCATGATGAGCTTACGATTATCATGAAGCGTTTCATGTACCGGATAGCTCAGGAACTGGCTGCAAAATCAGGAAGCCTTGCGCTGGTTACGGGAGAGAGTATCGGACAGGTATCCAGCCAGACCCTGCAGAGTCTTGCCGTTATAAATGAAGTTGCGGTCATGCCGGTGATTCGTCCTCTGGTCAGTCTGGATAAGCAGGAAATTATTGATATTTCAGAAAAAATTGGTACCTATGAGACCTCCATTCAGCCGTTTGAGGACTGTTGTACCACATTTGTTGCAAAGCATCCGGTTACAAAACCAAATCTGAAGGTGATTCAGAAGTCGGAAGAAAAACTTTCGGAAAAAATCGATGAGCTGGTTAAGACTGCTCTGGAAACGGTAGAAACAATTATTGTAGAATAATACATGAATGATGGAATGAAAAACGGGGCATGAGCCGCAACTCATACCCCGTAAAATATATGAAATTTTTATTCCACGATATATGGCTTTAAAATCTCGATAATGGTATCAACATTTTCTTCTGCATGAATGTTGAGTTCAATTGGTTTTGCAAGGTCGAGACTGAAAATTCCCATGATGGACTTTGCATCAATGACATAACGGCCGGAAACCAAATCGAAATCAACATCAAACTTCGTAATGTCATTTACGAATGACTTAACCTTATCGATGGAATTTAATGAGATTGAAACAGTTTTCATATGAAATACCTCCGTAATTTAGTGTACCCGATAATCAATATTTAGTGTACACGCTCTATCATTATATTATCTTTTTGGGCTGAATATGTCAATGAAATTGACGTTTTTTCTTAACATTTTTAATGATTAATTTGCAGAAAGGACAAGGACAGAATTTTTTATGAGAAGAGCAGCGTTTCACAATCTTGGATGTAAAGTGAATGCATATGAAACCCAGAGCATGGAACAGATGCTTCGGGATGCAGGATATGAGATTGTGGATTTTGAAAAGGATGAGGCAGACGTATATATTATCAATACCTGTTCCGTAACGAATATTGCAGACCGTAAGTCCAGACAAATGCTTCATAAGGCAAGAAAAAAGAATCCGGATGCGGTTGTGGTTGCGGCAGGATGTTATGTGCAGGCTGCGCCAAAGGAAGTATTGGAGGATGCAGCCGTTGACCTTGTGATTGGAAATAACAAAAAGATTGAACTGGTTTCCATCCTGGAGGAATACTTTAAGGAAAAGAATGGAGAGAATGTCATTGATATCGGACAGGAAAAAGAATATGAAAATCTCCGGATTGAAACCGTTTCTGAGCATACGAGGGCTTATATCAAGGTGCAGGACGGATGCAATCAGTTCTGCTCGTACTGTATTATTCCGTATACACGGGGAAGAATAAGAAGCAGGAAGCCGGATGAAGTGATTCAGGAAGTGGAGCGTCTTTCGAAAAACGGTTATCAGGAAGTGGTTCTTACCGGAATCCACCTTAGCTCCTATGGAAAGGACTTTGAGGAAGCAGAAAGAATTTCATTAATTGAACTCATTGAAATGGTAAGCGGTGTAAAGGGAATTGAAAGGATTCGGCTGGGCTCACTGGAACCAAGAATTGTAACAAGGGAATTCACAGAAAGACTTCGAAAGATTCCTCAAATCTGTCCACATTTTCATTTGTCCCTGCAAAGTGGCTGTGATACTACCTTAAAACGTATGAACCGAAAATATACCACGAAGGAATATGAAGAGGGATGCAGGATTTTAAGGGAGTATTTCGAAAATCCGGCAATTACCACCGATGTCATTGTAGGATTTCCACAGGAGACAGCTGAGGAATTTGAGCAGACGAAGGAGTTTCTTAAGACAATCCATTTCTTTGAGATGCATGTGTTTAAGTATTCCAGACGAAAAGGTACTGTTGCAGACCGGATGGAGGGGCAGGTGCCGGATGAAATCAAGAATCTGCGTAGTGATGAACTGCTTATGCTGGGGGAACAGATGTCGGAAGAATACAGAAGGCAGTTCCTCGGGAAAAAATGTGCGGTACTTTTTGAAGAATCGGTTACAATAAATGGGGAAGAATATTATACCGGACACACAGATACTTATGTCAGGGTTGCGGTAAGAACAGGAGAAAATCTTGAAAATCAGATTCTTTCCGTTACAATCCTTGATTTTCTGGCAAAAGATATCATGCTTGGAACGATTAGTTAAGGATTACTACTTGTTTTAATTCCCGTTTTATATTAGAATGTAGTTTGGAAGTAAAGGACGTGATGTGATGATGAACGATTTAACAAAGACACAATTTATACAGATAGAGACATTTGCAGATCTTTCTGTTTCAGAGATAATTGAGCGTGTATATGTTGCACTTAAGGAGAAGGGATATAATCCTGTCAACCAGATTGTGGGTTATATCATGTCCGGTGATCCTACGTATATCACCAGTCATAATAATGCCAGAAGTCTTATCATGAAGGTAGAACGTGATGAGATTGTGGAAGAGGTTCTGAAATATTTTATTAAGACTAAGGGATTATAAGGATGAGGATTCTTGGACTGGATTATGGAAGCAGGACAGTAGGGGTTGCGGTTAGTGACCCTTTGCTTGTGACAGCGCAGGGAGTGGAGACCATTACGCGCAAGGAAGAAAATAAATTAAGACAAACCCT
>CAMEUH010000076.1 GCA_945938055.1 uncultured Eubacteriaceae bacterium
AAGGACTGAAAGAGTTAGGAGGAAAAAACATGGATTTTAAAGCATTTGATACAAGAAAAATTGACGAATATGCCGCACAGGCAAAGGCAACATGGGGACAGACAAAGGAATATCAGGAATTTGAGGAAAGGTCAAAAGACTGGACTGATGAACACGAGAAAATGCTCTCCGAAAATTTTATGAAGATATTTGAAGGTCTTGGAAAGATGTATTCCGGAGGTGGAAGTCTTTCTGAAAGCATTGATGCTGCCGGTGGGGCAGGAACAGCGGAATTTGTGGGGGAGGCTATTCGGGTTTATTGTGGATAGGTTTTTTGGGGGGATATAGTGTGGCTCTCTGCTTTATCGCCATGACATCGAGCACGCTGTTGGTGTGCTCGATGTGTGGCTGTATATTTCTTCCCTTTAATTTACTGCCATGACATCTCGCACGCCAGCAGCGTGCTCGATGTGTGGCTGGCGCCACATAAGTGTGAACATAAAAAGGACCGTGGAAAAGTGCGAGCACTTTTCCACGGTCCTTTCCATGTTCATACTTGCATGGCTTGTAGCTTTTACAAGTTTGTATACCCCATTAGTTTTTCATCGACGGCTTTGGCAGCTTCGCGGCCTTCTCTTATTGCCCATACTACAAGGGACTGGCCTCTGTGCATGTCACCGGCGGTGAAGACATTTGGTACGTTTGTTTCATATTTGCCAGATTCGGTATTAACATTGGTTCTGCCATTTAGTTCTACGCCAAATGCATCTGCAACATATTTTTGTGCTCCGAGGAAACCGGCTGCTATCAGGACAATATCCGCATCCAGTTCGAATTCACTTCCTGCAACTTCTGCCATCATCATGCGTCCTGTTGCTTCATCTTTTTTGGATTCCAGCTTTACGCACTTTAATTTTTTCAAATTTCCGGATTTATCCTTGATAAATTCCTTTACTGTTGTCTGATACATTCTTGGATCCTTACCGAATACCGCAATAGCTTCTTCCTGACCATAGTCTGTCTTGCAGACTCTCGGCCACTGCGGCCATGGGTTGCTTTCTGTCCTGCTGTCCGGAAGCTTTGGCATCATTTCCAGCTGAATAACAGATTTGCAGCCATGACGGATGGATGTTCCCACACAGTCGTTTCCTGTATCACCGCCACCGATAATGACTACATTCTTTCCTTTAGCAGATATATATTTTCCATCTTCCAGATTAGAATCCAGTAAGCTCTTGGTTGTTGCCTTTAAGAAATCCACTGCAAAGTAAATTCCCTTGGCGTCCCTTCCCGGAGCATTAATATCTCTTGGATTTGTAGCTCCACAGGCTAATACCACACTGTCATATTCCTTTAATATCTTTGCTGCCTTTACATCTTCGCCCACATTCGCATTGGTAATGAATTCTACCCCTTCTGCCTTCATGACATCAATTTTTCGGTCAATGATGTGTTTTTCCAGCTTCATGTTTGGGATACCATACATTAAAAGTCCCCCTACACGATCTGCCCTTTCATAGACCGTTACGCTGTGACCTCTTCTGTTTAACTGGTCTGCTGCAGCAAGTCCGGACGGGCCTGAGCCAATGACCGCTACCTTCTTTCCTGTCCTTACCTTTGGTGGCTGCGGTGCTGCCCAGCCTTCTGCATATGCCTTTTCAATGATAGCCCTCTCATTTTCCTTCGTGCTAACCGGTGAACCATTTAATCCACATGTACATGCCGCCTCACAAAGTGCCGGACATACCCTGGATGTAAACTCCGGAAAACTGCTGGTCTTATGAAGGCGGTTATATGCCTGTCTCCAGTTTCCGGTATATACCAGATCATTCCACTCAGGAATCAGGTTATTTAACGGGCACCCTGCTGCCATGCCTCCCAGCATCATTCCTGCCTGACAGAATGGAACACCGCAATCCATGCACCTTGCGCCCTGCTGTCTCTGTTTTGCCTCAGAAAGAGGAGTGTGGAATTCATTAAAATTTTTTATTCTGTTTTTTGGCTCTACGGCCGGACTAACTTCTCGTTCATATTCCATGAATCCTGTTGCTTTTCCCATGATTTTCTCCTCCTTTTAGTTTTTTGTCACGGCATAAAATGCTTCAATCTGTGCCTGTTCACTGCTTAATCCCTTTTCTTCCATCTGTACAATCTTATTTAACATCTTCTTGTAATCATTTGGAATAATCTTCTTAAACAATGGTAAATACTGTCCGAAATTGTCAAGGATTTCCTTTCCCTTGGTGGAATTGGTGTATGCCACATGGTCCTTAATCATTTCCTTTAATTCAAATACATCATACTTATCTGTTACACTCTCGATGGAAATCATTTCTTTATTAAGCCTCGTGTAAAGAGTTCTGTCTTCATCCAGAACATAAGCAATACCACCGCTCATTCCGGCCGCAAAGTTCTTTCCGGTCTTTCCAAGCACTACCACACGACCTCCGGTCATGTATTCACATCCATGGTCACCAACACCCTCCACAACTGCCGTTGCTCCGGAATTTCGAACGCAGAAACGTTCACCTGCAACACCATTGATATATGCCTTACCGCTTGTCGCACCATAAAGAGCCACATTACCGATAATGATATTCTCATCTTCTTTAAACTTGATTCCCTTTGGAGGATATACAATCAGCTTGCCACCCGAAAGTCCTTTTCCAAAGTAATCGTTGCTGTCACCTACAAGTTCCAGTGTCAATCCCTTTGGAATAAATGCACCAAAACTCTGTCCGCCTGCACCTGTACATTTTACGGTAAAGGTATCTTCCGCGAGCTTGTCGTCATATTTTCTTGTAATTTCTGCACCAAAAATCGTACCGAAGGTTCTGTCCGTATTGGAAACATCAACTTCTATGCTTCTCTTCTGTCCGCTTTCCAGCGCACTTCCCAGCTTCTTTAAGAGAATTTTTTCATCCGCTGTCTTTTCCAGTTCAAAATCATATACCTTCTTATGATTATAATCCATTTTTTCATAGAATGGATTATCAAGAATCTTGGATAAATCCACGCTCTTTGCGCGTCCGCTTGTAACCCCTTCCTTCGCTACAAGAAGATCAGTCCTTCCCACCAGCTCATCCACGGTCTTTACACCAAGCTTTGCCATGTATTCTCTTAATTCTTCTGCAATAAAGCGCATAAAATTAACTACATATTCCGGCTTTCCGGCAAATTTCTTACGAAGTTCCGGATTCTGTGTTGCCACACCCACCGGACAGGTATCCAGGTTACAGACTCTCATCATGACACAGCCAAGCGTTACGAGTGGTGCCGTTGCAAAACCAAATTCTTCAGCGCCAAGCATCGCAGCAATCGCTACATCACGGCCCGTCATAAGTTTTCCGTCTGTTTCCAGAACAACCTTGTTTCGAAGTTCATTCATTATTAATGTCTGGTGTGCCTCTGCCACGCCCAGTTCCCAAGGAAGTCCTGCATTATAAATCGAGCTTCTCGGAGCAGCTCCCGTACCTCCGTCATAACCGGATACCAGAATTACCTGGGCACCAGCCTTTGCCACACCTGCAGCGACTGTACCTACACCAGCTTCTGATACCAGCTTCACAGAAATTCTCGCCTGTTTGTTAGCGTTTTTAAGATCATAAATAAGCTGTGCTAAATCCTCAATGGAATAAATATCATGATGTGGTGGCGGAGAAATCAGACTAACGCCCGGTGTAGAAAGTCTGGTTTTGGCAATCCACGGGTAAACCTTCTTTCCCGGAAGATGTCCGCCTTCACCAGGTTTTGCTCCCTGTGCCATCTTAATCTGAATCTCTTTTGCACTAACCAGATATCTCGACGTTACACCGAAACGTCCCGATGCAACCTGCTTAATTGCAGAACAACGGTTTAAACCATCCGGACCGATTGTCAGTCTTTCAAGACTTTCGCCACCTTCACCACTATTAGACTTGCCATGCAGCATATTCATTGCAATAGCAAGCGTTTCATGCGCTTCCTGTGAAATGGAACCATAAGACATGGCACCTGTCTTAAATCTCTTCACAATGGAATCCACACTTTCTACCTGTTCCAGCGGAATTCCTTTCTTCGGGAACTTGAAATCCATCAGTCCACGAATGTTCATTGCTTCCGTCTCTTTATCAATTAATTTGGTATATTCCTTAAATGTGTCATAATTTCCTGTTCTTGTAGCCAGCTGAAGAAGATGAATGGTCTGCGGATTATACAGATGCTCTTCCTTGCCGCTTCTAAATTTATGACTTCCGGCACTATCCAGCGTATTATCCGTTGTCAGTCCCAGTGGATCAAAAGCCCGTGTATGAAGTGCTTCCACATCATCTTCAATATCCTTAAGACTAATGCCCTCAATTCTGCTCACCGTATCGGTAAAATATTTTTCAATGACATCCGAATTAATGCCGATTGCCTCAAAGATTTTCGAACCCTGATAAGACTGTATCGTGGAAATACCCATTTTAGAAGCAATCTTTACAATGCCGTGAATCACTGCATTATTATAATCATCTACTGCTGCATAGTAATCTTTATCCAGCATGTTAAGGTCTATCAGTTCCCTGATGCTCTCCTGTGCAAGATAAGGATTAATTGCGCTGGCACCAAATCCCAGAAGTGTTGCAAAATGATGTACCTCTCTTGGTTCACCGCTCTCTAAGATTATGGAAATACTGGTACTCTTCTTGGTTTTAACCAGATACTGTCTTAATGCGGATACTGCCAGAAGAGAAGGAATTGCCACGTGGTTTTCATCCACTCCCCTGTCGGAAAGAATAATAATGTTCGTTCCCTCACGATATGCCCTGTCAACCTCTACATACAAATGGTCGATTGCCTTTGCGAGAGAGGTATTCGTATAATAAGTTGTAGGAATAATCGAAACTTTAAATCCAGGCACCTTCATGTTCTTAATTTTTAATAAGTCCGTACTGGTAAGAATCGGATTATTAATTTTTAACATCTTGCAGTTTTCCGGCTCCTGCTCCAGAATATTACCATCCTTGCCAAGATATACGCTGGTCGATGTTACGATTTCCTCACGAATTGCATCAATTGGAGGATTGGTAACCTGTGCAAAACGCTGTTTAAAATAGTTAAATAACGGCTGATGCTTATTGGAAAGTACCGCTATTGGGGTATCAATACCCATTGCTCCGATACTTTCAGCACCGTTTAAAGCCATCGGAAGAATGGAAGTTTTTAATTCTTCAAATGTATATCCAAATGCCTTCTGAAGTCTTGCTCTCTCATCCTTCTCATATTCTTCCACCTTCATGTTTGGAATTTTTAAGTTGTGAAGTTCTATAAGATTGCCATCCAGCCATTCTCCATAAGGCTGTGCGGATGCATATTCCAGTTTTAGCTGTTCATCATCTACCAGTTCTCCTTTTACCGTATCCACAAGGAGCATCTTGCCCGGTCTTAAACGATCCTTCTTCACAATCTTTGTCTGATCCAGTTCCAATGCACCTACTTCAGAGGAAAGAATCAGATAATCATCATCCGTAATATAATATCTGGATGGTCTTAACCCATTACGGTCCAGTACCGCTCCCACTACATCACCATCGGTAAAAATAATGGATGCCGGTCCATCCCAAGGTTCCATCATGGTTGCATAATACTGATAAAAATCCTTCTTGGTCTGATTCATTGCCTTATCATTGCTCCAAGGTTCCGGAATCATAATCATAACTGCCAATGGAAGCGGCATTCCGTTCATGACAAAAAATTCCAGTGTATTATCCAGCATTGCCGAGTCTGAACCTGCTCTGTTGATAACAGGAAGCAGCTTATGCATTTCATCTCCAAGAATTTTAGAGTTAATTGTTTCCTCACGTCCAAGCATTTTATCCGCATTGCCTGTAATCGTATTAATTTCACCATTGTGAACAATAAAACGATTTGGATGAGCTCTCTCCCAGCTTGGATTGGTATTCGTTGAAAATCTGGAATGAACCGTTGCAATGGCTGACTCATAATCTTCACTTTGAAGATCCACAAAGAACTGTCGAAGCTGTCCTACAAGGAACATACCCTTATATACAATGGTTCTGCTTGAAAGTGAAACCACATAGGTATTATCATTACTCTGTTCAAATACGCGTCTTGCCACATATAGTCTGCGGTCAAAAGCAAGTCCCTTTTCCACATCTGCCGGCCTTTTAATAAAGCCCTGCATGATACAAGGCATGCAATCAATTGCCTTCTTTCCTAGCACTTCCGGCTTTGTCGGAACCTCACGCCATCCAAGAAACTTAAGTCCTTCCTTTTCCACAATAATTTCAAACATCTTCTTTGCCTGATTTTTCTTTAATTCGTCCTGTGGAAAGAAAAACATTCCGATTCCATAATCTCTTTCTTCTCCAATATCAAAGCCAAGCTTTTTGGTTTCTTTTGCAAAAAACTTGTGAGAAATCTGAAGCATGATACCGACACCATCACCAGTCTTCCCCTCTGCATCCTTGCCTGCTCTGTGTTCCAGCGTCTCAACTATTTTTAATGCATTTGATACGGTCTCATGTGTTTTAATTCCTTTGATGTTCACCACGGAACCAATACCACAGTTGTCATGTTCAAATCTTGGATCATATAAGCCTGCTGCCTTGCTATTACCCATCATCATCACTTTCCTTTCTGTTTCATTTGCAAATCTGAAGTCAATATACACCAATGAAAAAAAAATGTAAATAAGAAATTTTTAGAAATTGTCTAATAATTTGAATATTTATGATATACTAAATAAATTTTCTGATTATAATTGTTATTTTTCTAGAATTTTCTTTTCGTAAAATACGATTTGCGCCCTCCAAGCATTCTTATCTTTGTATTTTTACATAAAAAAATTAGGTCAGACTTCCTTTCCCGACCTAATTGTCACTTAATTCATTTAATTTTTTTAGTTTTTTACCTGCATGTCATAATATTTACGAGGAACAATAATATTTACCGCATTGCTGAGAATATCAATCTGAACATCCTGAGGTTCTCCCCCAAACTCTCCATCCAAAACCCACGGAACCGCCTTATCCGCATGTACCTTGATTTTATCTGTCTTCACATGAAAAATGTTCGGATTTTTCCCCTCCTTATACAAAATTGCATTAATCAGCTTATTAAAATCGCTTGCTGCCTCAAAAGTCTTTATAAAGGTACATTCAAACAGACCATCATCCAGTTTTACATTCTTACCTGCAATATTCTTAAATCCGCCAACCGACATGGTATTCGTTATCATTCCAAATAGAAAATCCCCTTCCACTACCTCTCCATTTGCTTCAACCATCATATGAGTTGGTTTAATGAACGGAATACTTTTCAGCCCCTCAATAACATACGCCTGATGTCCCAAAAGATTTTTAAATTCCTGCGGAGTTGCATAAGAGACCTCTGTAAATGCGCCAAAAGCTGCCACATAATTATAGTATCGTCCGTTAAACCTTCCGATATCGCATCCCATGACTTCCCCATCCACAATGTCCTTTGCTGCCGCAATCATATCGCCGGATATGCCAAGACTTCTTGCAAAATCATTTGTTGTACCACTTGGTATATATCCAATAAATGGTTTGGAAATCTTATGTTCCATGACCGCAGATACTGTTTCATTTAAAGTCCCGTCGCCACCGCTGCAAACAATAATATCATACTTTCCATCAGACATTTTTATTTTCTCATGTCCATCCATCTGTGCCTTTGTGGGATAGACCGTAATCTCATAATCTGCAGCCGAAAAAATCTGAAGAATCTTTGATAAATATTCATTAATTTGTGCTTTTCCCGAATTCGGATTATAGACAAACAGCATTTTTTTCATATCCAAGTTCCCCTTTTAAAGTGTTCCCATTAACGATCCCATTTGTCACACAACGCATTAATCTGATCGGTAAATTTTGCCAGGTCTTTATTTGCCCCGCCTTCATTATGACTAATAACCGTAAGCAGTCTCCTGCCCGCTGCCATAAGCCGTTCAAATACCTCCGTTGCCCTCTTTGTTGTAGTTCTCCTGCTCTTCTTTGCACGATTTCCTTCCTCAATACAAGAGCCATCCACCAGACTATACACTCCCCCTGTATATGGAGCTTCTGCATTCAGTCCATACTCATTCCTAAGACATGCCGTAAACTCATCACATACAGAGTCCTCGCCATGCACAACAAATACTTTTTGTGGTTTCGGAGAAAACTCATTAATCCAATGCAACAGCCCTTTCTTATCTGCATGACCGCTGATTCCTTCCATCTTTCGAATTTCAGCGTGTATCTCTATTTCTTCTCCAAAAAGCTTGATGCTCTTCGCACCTTCCAGAATCGCCCTTCCTACTGTTCCATTTGCCTGATATCCCACAAAAAGAATCGTACATTCCGGCCTCCAGAGATTATGCTTCAAATGATGGCGGATTCTTCCTGCTTCACACATTCCTGATGCAGAAATAATTACTTTAGGCTCGCTTACAAAGTTAATATTTTTAGACTCTACGCTGGATACCGCAAGGTTAAGCCCCGGAAAGCTGATTGGATTAATCCCCTGTTTCACTAATTCCATTGCTTCCTCATCAAAGCATGCTTCCACATTCTTATTAAACACATTCGTTGCTTCCACCGCCAGAGGACTATCAATATAAACTTGAAAATCAGGCAAGTCTGGAATCACGTTATCTGCTTTAATTTTTCGTATATAATACAAAAGCTCCTGTGTTCTTCCCACGGCAAAGGATGGAATCACCAGATTTCCACCGCGTTTTAAAGTTCTTTCAATAATGGACGCAAGCTCTGCAACCGAATCCTGTGTATCATTATGATTCCGGTTACCATATGTGGATTCCATTACTACAAAATCAGCCTCGGACAAATACATCGGATCTTTAATGATTGGTTTATTCTGATTTCCAATATCGCCGGAAAACACAACTTTTCTGCTAATGTCATCTTCCTTTAACCACACTTCAATACTGGCAGAACCAAGAAGATGCCCTACATCCGTAAACCGCACATGGATATTTTCTTCCAGTTCAACCATCGCATCATAAGCACACGGAACAAAATGTTTCATAACTTCTTCTGCTGCTTCCAAATCATACAGCGGAACAAATTCCTTTCCTCCGGAACGTCTTGCCTTACGATTTCGCCATTCCGCTTCAAACATCTGGATATGTGCACTATCCCGTAACATAATCTGGCATAAATCCATGGATGCCTTTGTTGTAAAAACCTTTCCCCTGAATCCATTAACATACAGTAATGGTATCAAACCGGAATGGTCAATATGCGCATGTGTCAAAAGAACATAATCCACATCTGCTGCATTTACCGGAAGCTCTTGATTTTCATAAACATCATTTCCCTGCTCCATTCCACAGTCAATAAGTATGTGTCTGCCACAGGCATTTAAATAATGGCAGCTTCCGGTCACCTCATGATCCGCGCCCAAAAATGTAATCTGCATACAAATACCTCCGTCTATAGTCTTTTGATATACTTAAAACGCCACTGTCTTCCTTTTGACAGCGATTCATAGACTTCCTTGCGGAATTCCCGAATCATTTCCGCAATTTCATCCATTTCTTCTCTGGTAAGGCTCTCATTTCCATAATACGTCTTTATGATATAATCTATTGTACCATTGAAATCCCTCTTTGAAAAGAACTCTGTATTTTCTTTTAGGAACTCCTTCAGCTCCTCATAGGATATATTTTCAGGCATTGGCCGTCCAAGGAACTTCATAACTGATTCCATGTACCACCAGGCAAGACATGCTCTTTTTTTTGCATCTACTCCCCTTTGTTCCTCCACAATGGCAAGGTATTTTTCTTTGCCACCCCTATACCACCGTTGTATTGCAATCACAAAAACAGTAATACCCCCACCGGCTATTACAAGGGCAAGAAGCATCCTCCCTAATCCCTTCCAGTCAAAATCCTTTTCTTTTTTCAAGTCCTCCTCTTTTTCCTGTTTCTTACTCTGACTTTCTGTTTCAATTTCTCGGTCCGTGGTGGTTTCTTCTTCTGTATCGCTCTCCTCATTTCCACTTGTAATCTCTCTTGCCGAATAATATCCCGGTGTCACCTCAACCGGAATCCAGCCATATCCAGCAATATAAATTTCCACCCATGCATGTGCTTTATTATCCGGCACCGTAACCGTAACATAATTTATTTCTTCTTCAACCGTTTCCCCGCTAATTTTCCGTTGGACAGATACATTCTCCCTCCGGTTTATTTTGGCCATGTCCGGTGTAACCACATATCCTTCCACATAGCGTGATGGTATTCCTGCCATTCGGAAAATCAGAGTTGCCGCAGATGCAAAGTATACACAATAACCTCTCTTATTTTCTGTAAGAAAATATTCTACCCCATCCATTCCTTCCGGCACTTTTCCCGGAGCCAGAGT
>CAMEUH010000077.1 GCA_945938055.1 uncultured Eubacteriaceae bacterium
TTCTGCATTAAGCAGCAGTTAGCAGAATGCCTGCATTGCGGCAAATGAGGTGCTGGAAGAATATCCGGATGCAAGGATTATTGTCATTGATTCCAAGGCAGCTTCCATGGGAGAAGGAATGATTGTCTATAAGGCCGTTCAGAAAATGGAGGAAGGCTGTAATCTTGATGAATGTGCGGATTATGTAAAGGGGATACTGGATCATTCAGCTCACCATTTTACGGTAGATGATTTATTCCATCTGCACAGAGGCGGAAGAGTGTCTAAGACGGTTGCCATTGTGGGTACTCTGGCAGGAATCAAACCAAATCTTTGTGTGAATGAGGAAGGCGGACTGGAGTCCTATACGAAGGTGAGAGGAAGAAAGAAAGCACTTTCCACATTAGTCGATACCATGGATAAACTGATGGGAAGTTACCGTGATAAGAGTGATGTGGTCATGATTGTACATGATGATACCACGGGGGATGCTGAATTTGTTGCCAACCTTGTGAGGGAGCGTTTTGGTATTGAAAACATTATCATGAATGCTATCTGCCCAACCATTGGCGCTCATACAGGCCCGGGTGTCGTAGGACTGTTCTTTATGGCAGACAGTAAGAAGTAAGCGGTATTGAGTGGAGAAAAGGGAATGAAATTTTACTTTGCGCCCATGGAAGGAATTACGGGGTATGTATATCGGAACCTGTATCATTCCTACTTTCAGGAGATTGATAAATACTTCACGCCTTTTATCGTGGGTAATAAGAAAGCAGGCATGAAGGCAAGAGAATTAAAAGATGTTCTGCCGGAAAATAATGAGGGAATTCCTGTTGTTCCACAGATTCTTACGAATAATGCAGAGGAGTTCATTAATACGGCAAGAAGAATACAACAGCTGGGATATACAGAGATTAATCTGAATCTGGGATGCCCGTCGGGAACTGTTGTGTCAAAAGGAAGAGGTGCTGGATTTCTTGCCTGTCCCAAACAGTTAAATGCTTTCCTAGATGAGATTTTTCATGCACTTTCGGATATGAAGATTTCCATAAAAACCAGACTTGGAATGGAATTTGTATCTGAATTTGAGGAACTTCTGGAAATTTATAGCGCCTATCCGCTGCATGAACTGATTGTGCACCCGAGAGTCCGAAAAGAACTATATTCCGGAAAGCCTCATCTGGAAGAATTTGAAATGGCAAGGGAAAAATGCGCTTTTTCGGTCTGTTATAATGGGGACATTTTTACACCAGAGGATTATGAGGAGGTTACAAAGCACTTTCCGGGAATGGAAACGGTAATGATTGGAAGAGGACTGCTTGCAAATCCTTTTCTGATTCGTAAAATTCAGGGGAAAAATGGAATTACAAAAGCATTTGTGGAGGAATTTTCGGAACGTCTCTTTGATGAATACCGGAAGGTATTATCCGGTGATAAAGATGTTCTGTTTAAATTAAAAGAGCTGTGGAACTATCAGATCTGGATGTTTGATGATGACGGCAAGTATGTAAAGGCAATTCGGAAGGCACAAAACCGCACGGAATACCAGTTTGCAGTCAGAAATCTCTTGAATAATTGTCCGATTTTGGAAGATTCCGGTCTGTTTTCCAGAAAAAAGTGATAAAAGTAGCATTTTTAAGCGAAAAAATAAGTGAATTTTTTGGTTCATCTCTTGTAAAATGATGTCGAATAATGTAATATGATGCTAAACAAGATATTATGGAGAAATTATGAAGAAAAGTTTTTTTGTTCAGATTTTGATTGGTATATTTGTTTCGGCAGGTATTACATTATTTTTGTTTTTAACGAATTATACGCCCGTTGGAAAAGATATTTTTGGACATCTGTACAAGGCAGAAATTTTATATGACAATATTAAGCAGTTTAATCTATATCCTCTTTATACTACAGAGTGGTATAACGGTATACAGTTGTTCCGGTATTGGCACTGATTACGTTGCTGACTGGTAATGTGTTTTTTTCTTACTATATTTTTGCCGGATTGACATTTTTCTTGGGATATCTGGGATGGATACTGATTGGAAAGCGGGAGCAAAAAGGCTTTTTTGTTGCCATAGGCCTGGTGTACTGGTTTTTACCGGATAATATTCGCGTATTCTTTTTTGAGGGAAATTTATCCAGAGTCATGATTTTGGCAATGCTGCCCATATTTTTGTATTTTTACACCAATCTGATTGAAAGAAAAAAGAACTTTATTGCGACAACACTTCTGGTGGCTCTTTTTACAGCAACTCACTTCATGCTGGCAGCCATGTGTGCCATAATTTTTGTTATCTATGGCTTTTTTAAAGGAATAAAGTATAAAACACAATTTTATGGGTTCTATTCTTTTGTGTGTGGTTTCCTGATTGCAGGAATTTTGTTACTGCCGGGATTAAGCGGAGGTCTGGTTTCAGATTCTTCCTCAGCAGCAGTTGAGACCATTGCAGATTGGAGCCAGCCGTTACTGGAGTCTGTTAATCCATTCAATCGAATGGCAACGAAGTGCTCCTTTGGACTGGGAATGTTGATTTTATGCATCACCGGAATTGCAATTGCAACAAAGAGTAAAGCCGAGAAAAATGGTCTGGTGACAGGATTGGTGTTCTTTATCCTGTCAGATTCCGTGTTTACCATTGTGTTTAAGCAGATGCCGCTGAGCCAGGTTTTTTGGATGACACGATTTGTTCAGATGTGTTATGTACTGATTTTATACGATTTTGGCAGATTGAATTTTAAGCCATACCGCAATTATCTGATACTGGCTGTTGTGATTGCGGACATATTACCGTCACTTCCTTATCTTACGTTAAAGGATGAACTTGCAGAACAGGAAGAGGATTATCTTTTGTGGGAAGCTGTGGAACATACGGACAACAGGCTTGGTCTGGTAGATGAGAGTGAGTTTGGTTCTTATCCGGCATATTTTGTGTTAAAGGAAAAGATTCCTTATATTGAAGGCTGGGCAATACAGGGAGCAGCTACCAGCGAGAACATTATTTCCATTACGGAAGCAGTAAAAAAGGGATATTATCGTTATGCGTTTGATCAGCTTTTGAATCTGGGCGCAGATACGGTTATCATAAAGAAAGAATTTATCAAGGATATGGAGGGAATTCTTTCCGTTGCCGGGGAGTATGATTATGAACTGGTAAAAGAGAATGACAATGCGATTCTGTTGGATTTAAAGGATGTAACCGGTACCTTTGGTGTGGTGAGCACTTACCGCAATCTTGCAATCGGAAGCTCGTCCATTTATATTTCGTATCGATATCCGTCCTTTCAACAGGGGAAAAGTGATAATTTATCGGATTATACTTATGAAGAATTGGTTCAGTATAAAAAGATTTATTTATCGAATTTTACTTATGATGATGAAGAGGCAGCACAGAATCTGATAAACCGTCTGGCAGATGCCGGAGTGGAGATTTATATTGATGCTACTCACATGCCGATTAATGTGTTGTCGATTTCAGAATTTCTGGGAATAGAAAGCCGTTTTATCAGTATTTATGATTTTCAGGAATTAAAGTATAAGGATCAGAATGTGAAACTTTCCATTCCATATGAGTGGTACACGACCTATCTTGTTATTGCGGATGGAAAAGAGGCGGACTGCCAGACCTATGAATATGGTTCCCAGAAGATTAATTATATTGTGCAGAGGGGTAATGTGACTTTTATAGGATTTAATCTGATTTATTTAAATTATGAGGAGAATATTCTTGAATTAGGGGGCATTTTAGACGATATATTTCATATAGAAGAAGCTGACCGGATGGTTGTGACACGAACGGTGCCGATACAGATTGCTTATGGAAGAAATAAGATTACGGTTCAGACACCGGAGAAGGTCAATACAACCATTGCGTTTCAGGATAATTTCAAATCTGACAGGACGCTTCTGTCAGAGAATAATCTTCTGATTGCGGAAGAAGGGAGTACTAAGATTACGATAGTTTATAAGCATTTTCTGAGTGGACTGCTCTGTACGCTTCTGGGGTATGCAGGAATGCTTATGGTATATTGGAAAATAAATGTTCGATAAGGAGGAATGACTATGAAAAAAATTTTGGCATTGTGTCTGACGGCAATTATTGTTTTTGCAAATGTTTCCGTAGTGTTTGCGGCAGAAGATGATTATAAAAATTCATTTTCCTTAACCGGTTCATCTACAAAAAGTCCGGTCATTGACGGAAATTTTGAGGATTGGGACGGAATACCGCATTCATACGAGTATAACTGGGATAACAGCGCAAACTGCTGGTATTATGGAGTCTGGATTGACGGCGTATGCTATAAGACACCGGTTGGAAGCTATGATTCCAATGTGCGTCATAAGGTCGCACTATATTGTGATGGTGATAATGTCTATCTGCATATTGAATTCTCAAGGGATTATTATGCAAAAATGAATGGTGAGTTTTATAACTTTGATTTTGATGGAAAGAGAACTACCATGAGAATTACCTATCAGGGAAATTCACTGGCAAATAATCCTGCTTTAACCCAGCCGGGTGTGTATCCGTTGGAGGTAAGACACGGAAACGGGGCAGTATCCGGATATGTGGCAGAGGGTTCCCAGGCTGCAGTAAGAGTAAAGCCGGGAAATTATAATGCAGAACTGGAAATTAAAATTCCGTTAAAAACATTTGTACAGCAGAATTCATCTATTAATCTGGACCAGATTTCTGTTATTTCCTGGGATAATTCCGGTAACCTTACGTATCGTCCGGTAATGGCAACGGGTACCTCCAGCGGACCGGTAGTGCTGGCTGGCTTATCCTTTGCGGTTGTGGCAGCTGCATATGTCTTATATGACCGGAGAAAACGAAATGGGAGTTTATAAATATAGTTATCGGTTTAATGCCATGCATGATACTTCAGCAAATGGAGACGATTTACATGTTCATTCTTTTGAAGTGGTATTTTTTCTGCGGCAGGAAGTAAAAATGTTTTATGAATCCGAAAAACTGATTAACCAGTATATGGAGAAATATGTTGGAAAGAACCTGAATGAAGTCATGGAGAAGCGCCCGATAGTGGAGAATATTGCGGAGCAGATTTTTGATGAAATCAATGGCCTTCGGGATGAATTTGAAGTGATACGACTGGAGATTAGTGATTCTCCGGTACAAACGTTTATTTTAGGAGTCGAAGAGGTTTGATAATTAAAATAGCACTTATTGTAGTTTGGATTTATGTTTTATCCGTTTTAAAACGTGGTAAACTTGGTTTTTATTATTTCCTTTTGGGAAGTGTCGGGACATTTTTGATTCTCCTTGGATTGATTCCTTATATAAAAGGGTATTTCATACGGGGATTTGTCGATGTCATTGGCATTGCCGGAAAAATGACCGGAATGTATGAAAGCTATGCGGAGTATGGAATGTTGTTTATTAACCATAAAGATACGGTCATGTCGCTTTATGTGGACATGGAATGTTCCGGATTGATTGAAATGATGGTCTTCATTTCCCTGCTTTCCTTTTTTCCTGCATACAAGTTTTTTGAGAAAATCAAGACGGGAATTGTAGGACTTTTCCTCATTTGCGTGTTTAATTTTATTCGGATTTTTGTGATTATTGCTTTGATTTTTGCATTTGGTTCTTCTATATATTCATTGGCTCATGCCATTATTGGAAGACTCATTTTCTATGTGTTGACGCTTACGCTATATTTTTATGTGTTTACCAAAAAACAGATTATGAAACAGAAAGTAGGAAAATTCAGTTATGAAGGAACTGATGATCAATAGTGAAATCCTGTTTTGGATTGCCTGGATTCTGCTTCCATTAATTATTGAAATAATTCCTTCTATCTGTAATTTCCTTCTTTTGATTTTTAAGTATTTTAAGAAGAAAAAGGATCAGATTCCGGAATTGTTTCCTGAGATTACCATTATTATTCCGGTGTATAATTCAGCAGCAACGCTGGAGAGGTGTCTGGAATCTATTCATGAATCCAGTTATGATAATCGGCTGATTACCGTATTTCTGGTAGATAATGGAAGCAAGGATGACAGTTTTTCGATTTTTGAAAAATGCCAGATGCGTTTTTCGAATCTTAGCATGCAGTGGATGACCTCAAACCAGGGTAAATCCAAGGCGTTGAACAAAGCTTTATTTAACAGCCGGGGCAAATATATTATTAATGTGGATAGCGATGGAAGATTTGAAAAGGATGCCATCAGAAATATTGTAATCCGTTTTGAATCCAGTATGGGGATTCATTGCCTCACCGGTGTGATTCTGACGGAACGTGATGAGATTGAGGAAACCGAGGATTTTCTTCTGCGGAATGTGAGAAGGCTGGAATATGTAGAGTATTGTCAGGCGTTTCTTGCCGGGAGAAATTTTTCTTCGGAAATTAATGGTCTATATACACTTTCCGGTGCATTTTCAGCATTTAAAAAGTCCACAATTCTGCAGACTGCAATGTATAATAGTGATACCATTTGTGAAGACACCCATATTACATTCCAGATTAAGAAACAGAAAAAGAAGATTGAATTATGTGAAAATGCAATTTTCTATGTGGCACCGATTGATGACATGGCAAAATTATATACGCAGAGGCAACGGTGGCAGGTGGGAGAACTGGAAGTATTTCACATGTTTTACAGTGATAAGCTGAAAATGACTAATGTATTCCGGGATATTGATTTCAGGATTCTTCTGTTTGACCATACCTTTGCATTTCCAAGGCTCATCTGGTATTTTGCACTGATTGCACTCAGTCTTTTGAATTATTCCTTAAAGACGGTCATGACGGCATTGCTGCTGATTTATGCGTTGTATGTGTTGACAACCTTTTTATATTATTTGAATGTATGCATGTTTTTAAAGCATTTTGAAGAGGACCGGAAGTATTACATGAAGCAGATTTTGTATATTTTCCTGTATCCGCTTTATAATCTGTATACATTTCTATTACGGTTCATGGGAATTATTAATTCCATTAATCGTGCCAGCTCATGGAAGACCTTCAATTTTAAGGAAGAAATGAAGATTTTCATGGATATTGTAAAGAAGGATTTTAGAATTAAGGAAAAGGACAGAGAACAAAATGATTCGATATAGAATTTACCGGTATAAATTTTATCTGGATGCCAATCATTATATTTATTCGGAGCTGGGAAAGGGTGCGATGCATCCGCACACCTGGGAATTTGCGGTGGAACTGAAGAATAAAAATGGTGATTTTGTGTTATTCAGGGACATTGAAAAGGTCATTAATGATATTCTGCTTCCTTATCAGAATACCTGTCTGAATGAGCAGAAACCGTTTGACAGGATTGTCCCAACGCTGGAGAATATCGGTGAGTATTTTGAAGATACGATTTCGGAGGCAATGTATAAAATGAACTGGGAACTGCTTAAGGTGGAAATCAGTGAGACACCGAGCAGGTCCTATATTGTACTGGATTAAGAAAAAAACAATCTGCGCAGGAGGATGGTTATTGTCTGCGCAGACTGTCAGGTTCTTTCTTTAAAATGAATTGAAATCAGTTTTCAAAAAGACTGAGGCCAAGGTGGCTGATGTCGGGAGAAATGACCATGGAATAGTTGGTGTGGTAGATTACAAAACCGGGCTTTGCGGAGTTCGGTTTTTTTAGGTTTTTCTTTAACGTGTAATCGACTTCAACTTTTTCTTGATTCTTTGCCTTGGAATAGTGTGCGGCAAGGGAAGCTGCGGCTTCAAAAACAGAATCCGGAAGCTCGTTGCCGTTTGTTTTTACGATGACGTGGGAACCGGGAATCTCCTTGGCGTGGAACCACCAGTCATTTCCGGAGGCAAACTTAAAGGATAATTCATCATTCTGGTAATTATTCTTGCCGACATAGATGTGATATCCTTCCGGGGTGACATAGTGAAAAGGCTGGCTTGTAAAACGTTCTTTTTTAGCTTGTCCCTTTCTCTTAATATAGCCATATTCCACCAGTTCTTCTTTAATCTGGGCAAGGTCCGCTTCGGATAGTGCGATGTCGAGTGCATTGGAAACGGATTCCAGATGGGCGATTTCGGCAGAAACTTCTTCAATCAGCTTATTGGTAGCCTCAAAGGTACGTTTCAGTTTGTTATAACGGTCAAAGTATTTGATGGAATTCTCTCTTGCGGATAAGGTCTCATCCAGAGGAATGGTAATTTCCTCGTTGGTGTAGTAGTTGAGGGCAGTAAAGGATTTGGCACCTTCCTCAATATTGTAACCGTAGGTATTAATCAGTTCACCATAGATTCTGTATTTTTCCCTCTTTTCGGTATCGTTAAGCTGCTTTGATAATAAGTCAAGTTTCTTGCGGTCACGGTCTAAAATGGTGCCAACGATTCTGCGAAGGTCGGCAGATTTCTGATGAATGCGGGAAACGGTGTTTTTCTCGGCATAATAGTCCGATAACAAAACACTGATGGAATCATAGTTCTTTACCGCCCCTTCCGTATAATTGGTCAGGGGAATGGAAGCAAATTCCACGGGTCCGTTTTTATCATAAATAATATTTGGGGTAAAATGTTCCTCTTTTACATCTTCCATGATTCCGGAAAGAAGATGGTATAAATGCAGTCGTTCATTTTCGGTTAAATCGGCAGCGTTGCTTTCGCAGGGAATGGAGGCAAGGTGGCACAACTCCGTGGAAATGCAAGGACTAAGTCCGGTAAGCGAGGTGTAAAGAGCCTTCTGGATATTGCAAGGCTTCTGACAGACTGTCTTTGTAAACTGCTCATAAGTCAATGTGAGTGGATTCTGCTTTCCGGTAGTATCCGGAATAAAATATTCTCTGCCCGGAAGAACTTCACGGACGGAGCTAATCTGCGCCGAGATGTGCTTGATGCTGTCAAGGATTTTCTGGTTGTCGTCGCAGAAAATGATATTGCTGTGTTTTCCCATTAATTCCACGATTAAATGTTTGCGACAGACATCGCCCATTTCATTTAAATGTTCAATTTCAAAGTCTACCACGCGCTCTAAGCCGACTTGGGTGATAGCGAGAATTTTTCCGTTATTTAAGTGCTTTCGCAGCAGCATGCAAAAGCCCGGTGCCGTAAGCGGACCCGGTTTGTTAGTCTCCGTCAGATACAGAAGCGGAAGGCTTGCGTTCGCTGACATTAAGAGACGATACTGGCTGCCGTTATTCTTAATGGTAAGAAGGAGTTCATCATTCTCCGGTTGTGCGATTTTATTAATTCTGCCATTGGTAAGCAGGCGGCGAAGCTCGCTTACAATGCTGGCAATTACAATTCCGTCAAAAGCCATGAGGATTTCCTTTTCTTTCTAAAGATTTTTATGGGTTAAATTATAGCATTTAAAAGGGGATAATACAATGTTAGATAATTTTGTAAAAAAGTGTTGACAGGACAAAAAAAGAATGTTATAGTCTAATAGTTGTAAAGAAAGCAGAGTATCCACTCTCACCTTAGCATGGCAAAGTGCTTATGACTCGGGTTTATATTCATTACATTTTACAGGACAGATTGTGTCCTTGTCAAGATGGCTGGATTATGATGTGGATAGCTTGCTATTCACATTTTTTATTATGTTTTCGGAGGTGTACGGTTATTAGCGAGTTAATGATTAACGAACAGATTAGAGACAAGGAAGTTCGTGTTATTGGAGAAGATGGAGAGATGCTTGGAGTAATGTCTCCAAAGGATGCATTAAAGCTTTCAAGGGAAGCAGGCGTGGATCTGGTAAAGATTGTTCCGAATGCGGCTCCACCGGTATGCAAGATTGTCGATTATGGTAAGTACAAGTATGAGCTTGCCAGAAAAGAAAAGGATGCCAAGAAGAAACAGCGTGTTATCGACATTAAGGAAGTTCGCTTATCGCCAAATATTGAAGAAAATGATTTGAATACAAAAGCGAATTCAGCCAGAAAGTTTATTGAAAAGGGTGACAAGGTTAAGGTAACCTTGAAGTTCAGAGGCCGTGAAATGGCACACATGGAGCAGACAAAGCATATTCTTGATGATTTTGCGGAGAAGCTTAGTGATATTGCACAGGTTGAGAAGGCTCCGAAACTGGAAGGCAGAAGTATCATGATGGTTTTAACTGAAAAACGTTAAAATAGATGAAATTGGTTTTATTGAATAAGGAGGAAATATCATGCCAAAGTTAAAGACAAAGAAAGCAGCTGCAAAGCGTTTTAAGAAGACTGGTACAGGTGAATTAAAGAGAATGAAGGCTTTTAAGAGCCACATCTTAACAAAGAA
>CAMEUH010000078.1 GCA_945938055.1 uncultured Eubacteriaceae bacterium
AATGGTTCGATCTCGGCTCCCTCTACTGATGGAACGACAGTTGGCGGAACCTATCAGGCGACGGCAGACGGATTCACCTATCAGTTTCCAAGTGATTTTGTAACCAAGAATGGTGCACAGTATACCCTTAGTTATTATCTTAAAATCAAAGATGGCGCATATGAAAGCAAAGCTGGTGAGTGGCAGCAAAACAGTGTAAATGTAAAAACAAAGCTGGATGATGTGGGACAAAGTGATAGCGACGGATTCCGTATTAATAAGACATGGATTTCCAAAAGCGGCATGTTAAATAGCGATGGAACCGTAAGCTGGACCATTAAAGTCAATGAAGGTGATAAACTGGATATCGGTCAGTCAACCTTTACGGATGTTCTTCCAGATGATTTTACGCTGTCTTCAGACGTTACAATTTCCGGAAGCGATGGAAGTACAACGGTTCTTT
This sequence comes from uncultured Eubacteriaceae bacterium, assembly GCA_945938055.1. GTDB lineage: Bacteria > Bacillota > Clostridia > Lachnospirales > Lachnospiraceae > MGBC120314. The sequence continues at coordinate 443 of CAMEUH010000078.1, forward strand.
CCAAGGAAGAGGCTTCTTCTGGAATTTCCTATGTGTTTCCATCCGGTTCCGCCGGAAGCTATACCATTACCTATCAGACAACGGTCAATCTGGACAAAATCGATGGATATAATCCAATTGTTGGCGCACAGACCGCACAGAATGTGGCAAGGCTTGTAACACCAAAGTACGGTACTCATGAAAAGGGAGCATCTGTTTATATTGGCGGAATCGGAAGCATTCTTAAAAAAAGTGATATTGCATTTCGTCTGGAAGACAGCAAGGGAATCATTACCTGGCAGAGTACCATAACCGTACCAGACCCTGCGGAATGTCGTCTGACGGATTTTTCCTATTCGGACGAAGTGGAAAATTATTGGGGAAACCAGAAAATGCTTACCGACAGTATTGTTGTAAAGCTGGATGGAGTCCTTGTGGATGCCTCCCATTACACCATGTCCACCGGAACGAAGAATTCCAATGATACCTTTACACTGGATTTTCAGAATTACTTTGAAAGTGCTGCAAAGGACAGTAAGATTACCATCACGTATGACACTGTGTTTGAATTACCTGCAGAAGGGGCTACCATCTGGCCGAAAAACACCGGTACGATTTCAGTAAATGGAAGTACGCAGTCTTCAACGGATACGTATACCTATACGAATATTCCGGCGATTACCAAGAATTTTAAGGGCGTATCGAAGGAAAATACCGTATTTACATGGTACCTTACCATAAATCTGGAAAATAGTGCAATTACCAATCCGGTATATGTTACAGACTATCTGCCGGAAAATCATAAGCTGGTAGAGGACTCCATTCGTGCCATGCAGTCCATCTGGTACGATCCGTCTCCATCTGCAAATGGAATCACGCAGACCGGATATGATGCTGCAGCCAATTCCGTTACATTCCGGATTGATACGGAAAATGTCCGTACATCCAATGATGGCAAGCAGATTTATCTCTTATATGAAACACAGATTGATGACATGAAAGAATTCCTGTCAGGAACGACTAACAGTTACATAAACCGGGTTGTCATTGAGGATGAAAGCCGAAATAAAATTGGAGAATCCAAGGCAACTGCATCAGGAATTACACCTTCAACCACAAACCTGCTGCAAAAGAATTTTACCTATAATATTTATACGGCACCATTCGTGGATTACACCATTGATGTCAATACCACAGGTCTTACCCTGTTAAATGGAGTGGATAAACTGGAACTTACGGATGTCATTGGCTCTGCCATGGTTTATGTTCCGGGTTCTCTTGTGATTTATACCGATAGTGCAAGAACAATCCCGATGGAGACTTCTCTTTATAGCGTTTCCTATTCCGTGGAAGAGAATACGCTGCGTTTAACCCTGCCGGATGCAACGCCTTGTTATATTTCATATCGGACGAAAGTGCTTTTGGAGTATGGCGATATACTGAATGCTGATAATGCAAGTAACATTGTCAGTCTGGATGGAAAACTCGCTAATACAGTAGAAAATTCCACCAGCTTAAATGGTGTGGTTTTAAGAAGCTCCGCTTATGTTATCTCAGAAAATGGAACGATTAATCTGTATAAGCATGATTCCCTGGATCAGAGTGTTCCTGTTCCGGATGCTTCTTACACAGCCGTAATTAAATATTATTATGATTATATAACCGGCGAAGTAAAGCCGGCAACGGATGCTTATTTATCCAGCCTTAACATGCATGTGTCACAGGGTGGCAAATATGATCCGGATAAGAAATATGTAACAGATAGTAACGGAAATGTTACCATTCCGAACATTTACTATGACTTTCTATATGAAATCAAGGAATATAGTGCACCGAATGGTTATCAGCTGAATAAAGAACCTCTGTATTATTATATCGTCGGACTCAATCATTCTGATTTTAGTTCCCTGGAAGCAGAAGGAATTCATGCTGTTGCCGTCACCAGTGGAAACTATATTTATGTAGAGGACACACAGGTTGACAAAACACTGAAGACGATTTCCATCAGCAAGAGAATGTCGGGAACCGGAAGTGATACCGAATTATCCGGTGCAGAACTAAAACTGACCTATATGGATGGCGGTGAAAAGACTTTTGCAACATGGACGTCTTCCTCCACACCAAAGGAATTTACGGTTTCAACCACGGGAGCGGATGAATCCGCACTAAAGACAGGAGTGGTGTATACTCTGACAGAAATTTCCGCACCGACCGGATTTGCCATTGCAGAGAGTATTGAGTTTACAGTGGATGAAAATGGACTGATTCATATTCAGAATGGAAAAGGGTCTGTTTCAGCTGACGAGAAAACGCTAATCATGCAGGATGCCAGAATGGTATCGATTAGCAAAATTGCAGATTATACCGGTAATATGCTTGAAGGCGCACACCTTGCACTTTATGATGCGTCTTCCATGACGGTTATTACGGAATGGGATTCTTCCTTAACACCGGAAAATTTTGTGATTAGTGAAACTTCAGGAAGCGGGAAACTGGAAACAGGAAAAGAGTATTTATTACGGGAGGTTACTGCTCCGGCAAATTACAAAATCGCAGAAGATATTCGTTTTATCATTGAAAATGATGGTCAGATTACCATCACAAATGGTAAAGGGTCTGTTTCGGCAGATGGAGTTACCCTTTACATGGCAGATAAGGAACTTGGCGCAATTGAAATTACCAAGGTAGATGCACAGAACACATCAAAAGTTCTTTCGGGAGCTGTATTTGAGTTATATGATGCTGCAGATACCGGTTTTACCAATCTGATTGCTTCTAAAACAACCGGTTCTGACGGTAAGTGTACCTTTGATAATCTGGCATACGGAAATTATGTTGTCCGGGAAACCACTGCTCCGTTAAAATATGAAATTATTTTAGCAGATACCAAGGTAACCTTAAATAGCACAACGAAAAAGGTGACGATTACCAATAGTAAAATAGAGACACCTCTGGGAAAGATTGTTGTAACCAAAAAAGATTCTGTCAGCGGAGATTTACTGGCAGGCGCAAAATTCACTCTGTCTAACGTGGATGGCATGGCAGAAGAACCATATACAGCCACGTCCTATACAGATGATAATGGAAAGATTATTTTTGAAAATGTACCTTATGGGGAATATAAACTGGAAGAAACAGAAGCTCCTTTTGGTTATAAGACAATTCCATATGACATGATCGGAAGCAGCGGAGTAACTTATGGAACCGGAAATACGTACTGTATTGTTTTATTGAATGCAACTACGGTAGATACCAATAAAACAGTAAATGTTTCGGTTACTGAGGAAGCGTTAACGGGAAGTCTTAAAGTCATCAAGAAAGACTCCCAGACCGGAGCACTCCTTTCAAATGCCAGATTTGCGCTTTATGATGAAACCGGAACCACAAAACTGTATCCGGGCGGCGCAGCATATCAGGAAACCAATGCAAGCGGTGAAGTTACGTTTAGTGATATTCCTTACGGAAATTATATCCTCAGGGAAATTGAGGCACCAGCGTATTATCAGATTGACGTGAAGGATACGCCGGTTACCATCAATTCTACGACACTGATTACAAAGACCATAACAAACACCAGATATAAGTTTTATGTAGGAAAAACTGCGGTAGATGATAACGTGCAGCTTGCCGGTGCAGCATTGTATATTGCAAAGGCGGCAACGCCGGCCCTTCCGGTGATTTCCTGGACGACAACCACAGACGTGAAAGAAATCTATATGGGAACGGGAGTCGAGGAACTGGAAGCTGGAGACTATGTTCTGGTGGAAACTGCAGCCCCATCCGGTTATGCGGTTGCACCAAGTGTTTTCTTCCATGTGGATGAATATGGAAAACTTACGACCAGTGCTGCTAATGCAACAGTATCTTCCAATCAGCTGATATTAACGCTTTTGGAAAAACATACCGGTTCAATTAAAATTACCAAGCTGGATGCTGAAGCAGATCCGGGTACTCTAGTTCACCAGCCACTTGAAAATGCAACATTTCAATTATATGATGCAGAGGATACTGGATTTACAACACCATTACTTGCAGGTAACACGAATGAATTTGGTACTTTAACCTTTGATCATCTTCCGTATGGAACCTATGTCTTAAAGGAAACCACAGCTCCGACAGGGTATAAGATTATTGTGACGGATACGACCGTCGTGCTGAATGAAGACGTGGAAGAGGTGACAATTTATAATGTAAAGGATCATCCGGATCTTGGCAAAATCATCATTACAAAGGTTGACAGCACTGATAGCGCAAAAAAACTTGCCGGTGCCGTATTTAATCTTTTCTATGAAGACACATTTATTGCCAGTGCAACAACGAATACGGATGGAATTGCAGAGTTTCATAATATTCCATATAAGAATGGCTACCGCATTTGTGAAGTAACGGCTCCGGTCAACTACAAAGTGCTTAGTGGGGACATCATGGTTGATGTTACTACGACAACCGTAGAAAAAACCATTCCGAACGAATTGCTTCGCTCAGAATTGACCATAACCAAGAAAAGTTCCGATGGAACTCTGTTATCCGGAGCAAAATTCGAAATTTATGATATTACGGACAAAAAATTTGAGCACTGCATTCAAATCCGGGAAACAGATGCGGATGGAAAGGCTGTTTTTGACCTTCCATATGGAACATATATTGTAAAAGAGGTTCAGGCACCAAAGTATCACATCATCAGTGAAGAACAGACAAAGATCGTTCTTGATGAGCCAACAGAAGCACTTACCATAACCAATGAACGGTTGTCCATCCAGATTAGTAAAAAGGCAGAAAACGGAACTTCTGAACTGGGTGGCGCATCCCTTGAACTGTATGATAATGCAAACCAGCTGATACATGCATGGACAACAACGTCTGCACCATTAACATTTTCGCTTGGTGAATCACCACTTTGTCCGGTGGAACGCCAGAAAAGAATCTTTCTGCAGAAAAAACGATGCTGACCATGTTTGATGCACCGGGTGCGAATGTGGTGTTGAATAAAGTGGACGCCGTTAATACGGATAAGGTGTTACAAGGTGCTGAATTCGGTATTTATAAGAAGACGGATACTACATTTTCCAATCCAATCCAGAAGAAAGTAACGGATGCTTCCGGAAAGATCATTTTTGAGAATCTGCCTTATGGAGAATATGTCATTCATGAAATTAAGGCTCCGGATGGATATCTTGTCATAACCGAGAATATACCGGTAACCGTGAATGCCGAAAAAGAAGATACTTTCCATAACGTAACACTTGCAGTTTCTAACAATGCACAGGTTCTTACGGCAGATATCCAGCTTACCAAGGCGGATGCAGAAAATATGTCCTTAAAGCTTGCCGGAGCAGAATTTGAATTATATGATTCCATGGGGACCTATATTGCTTCTGCAACGACGGATACAGCAGGTATGCTTACTTTTAAAAATGTAAAGTATGGAAAATATATCATAAAAGAAGTAGCTGCACCTGCCGGCTATGGCATTGATGAAGATAATCAGGAAATCACCGTAACGGTGAATGAAACAACCGCCGGAACAGGTAATAAGGTAACGATAACGGTATATGACACCAAACTGAAAGGTTCCATTCAGGTGAAAAAAGTGGATTCATTAAGTGGAAATCCACTTTCTGGAGCGGAATTTGAACTATATGATGAAACCGATACGCTTCTTGATACAAAGAGCAGTAATGAAGAAGGAATCTGTCTCTTTGAAAATCTTCTGTACGGAACATACAGAGTCGTGGAAACAAAAGCTCCTGAAAATTATATTCTGGCATCCGTTTCAGAGGAAATAATTGTAGAAAAGCCAATAAATCCGGTTACCATAGAGAATACTGCCAAAACAGGCAATTTAAAAATCACAAAAACAGATTACACGAACGAGGAACTAAAACTTCCGGGAGCAGTTTATGATTTATTCGATGAGGATGGTAATAAAATTGCTACCGGAACAACCGGAAGTGATGGCTCGTATGAATTTAAAAATATCGTCTACGGAAACTATTATTTGTTAGAGCAGAAGGCTCCGGAACATTATGAGATTGATATGAACCGGATTGATGTGGTGATTAATGATGAAAATGTGGACCCTATGCTTTCCAGTACATCCGTCCGGGTTTCGGATAAGAAGAGTCTGGGAAATCTGACCATTGTAAAGCGGGATGTAGCCCATGTGTCTCTTCCGGTTACTGGGGCAGAATTTGAAGTATATGATTCATTAGGTAATAAAATTGCAGGTCCCGGTGGTTCTGTGGATACCATATGGACCACGGATGCAAATGGCAAAATTACCATTACGAATCTTCCATATGGGACCTATCAGATAAAAGAAGTCAATGCACCGGCATATTACCATGTGATTCAGGAAGAAACCAGTATTACCATCAATAAAGCGGAAACAGAAAAACTCATTTATAACCGCAATACGGAAATTCAGATTAGTAAGCGTGCCATCAATAGTACAGAAGAGCTTTCCGGTGCTTCCTTAACGCTTACGGATACGGCAGGAAATGTCATTTTAAGCTGGATATCCGGTAAAGAGGCAAAGACCATCGGAATTGGAGAAGGAGAAGGTCAGATTCTTCCTGGAAATCATTATATCCTTACCGAGACCAATGCTCCAACAGGATACCTTCTTGCAGAGAATATCCTGTTTACCGTAAATGAAACTGGTGAAATTACCCTTCTTTCCGAAAATGGAGCTTCTGGTGACAAGATGCTGATCATGTATGATGCCATGGACCCGAAATTGCAACCGACATCCGTAAAGATTAGCAAAAAAGCAGTAAATGACACGAATGAATTACCGGGTGCAGCACTCGTTTTAAGAGATTCCATGGGAAAGGATGTTCTTTCCTGGATTTCTTCAGAAACACCACAGGAGATTACTGTTGGCATGACAAATTGCCAGATAGTTTATGACTGTGAATATTCCCTGACAGAACTGACTGCTCCTTCAGGGTATCTGGTTGCTGAAACCATACGCTTTAAAGTAGGTCTGGATGGTAAACTCATTCTGTTAGGGGAAAGCGGAGAGATTTCATCCGACGGAAAAACATTAACCATGCGTGACGCGGCAGTCATTGATAAAGAACCAGAAAAAGAAACAGAAGATGAGCCAGAGGAAGATGACACACCGGATGGTGAAAACACCGTCGGAGGTGGAATAGATACCGGAGATCGTACGCCGCTTTTATTACTGGCAGTCGTTCTTCTGATTTCACTGGCAGTTATCATAATCCTGTTTATTCGGAGCAGGAAAAAAGATTTCGATGAACATGAGGAAGAAGATATCGAACACGATACCCCAAAAGAATAATCGATTTATGAGGTAACAGAATGAATGGAATGAAAGAATTTCTTCCGATTTGCAAAAAGGACATGGAACAACGCGGCTGGGATGTCTGTGATTTTGTTTATGTAACAGGAGATGCCTATGTGGATCATCCTTCTTTTGGAAGTGCCATCATCAGCCGTACACTAGAAGCATTTGGTTATCGGGTTGGGATTATTGCCCAGCCCGACTGGAAAAATAAAGACAGTATTACCATTTTGGGACGGCCACGGCTTGGTTTTTTAGTCTCAGCCGGGAATATGGATTCCATGGTCAATCACTATACGGTGGCCCATAAGAGAAGACATCAGGATGCCTATTCACCTGGCGGGGAATATGGTCTGAGACCGGATTATGCAACGCTTGTATATTGCAACCTGATTAAGCAGACCTATAAAGATGTACCGATTATCATCGGCGGCATTGAAGCCAGTCTGCGCCGTCTGGGACATTATGACTACTGGTCCGATAAAGTAAAACGTTCCGTTCTTTTAGACAGTGGTGCCGATATCTTATCCTACGGCATGGGGGAACATTCCATTGTGGAAATTGCGGATGCACTAAACAGTGGGATTTCCGTATCGGACATTACGTTTATTAAGGGAACGGTTTATAAGGCAAAATCAAAAGAAAATCTTGTTGATTACATTGACCTGCCGGACTTTGAAGAAATTGCTGCAAGTAAGGAAAAGTTTGCAGAAAGTTTCCGGATTCAGTATGACAATACGGATGCATTGACTGCAAAGGCATTGGTTGAAAAATATAAAGAAAAATTATATATCGTGCAGAATCCTCCGGCACTGCCTCTTACCACACCGGAAATGGACCGGATATACAGTTACCCTTACATGCGGAATTATCATCCGGTATATGAGAAACAGGGCGGTATTCCTGCATTAAGTGAAATTAAATTTTCCCTGACAAGTAATCGAGGATGTTTTGGCAGTTGCAGTTTCTGTGCCTTATCTTTCCATGAGGGAAGAGTAGTACAGGTACGAAGTCATGAATCTATTCTGGAAGAAGCGCTTCAGATGACAAAAGAGCCTGATTTTAAAGGTTATATTCATGATGTGGGAGGACCGACTGCAGATTTTAGACATCCTTCCTGCGAAAAGCAGTTGACAAAGGGTGTCTGCAGAAACCGACAGTGCCTTTTCCCTGAGCCATGCAAGAATTTAAAAGTTTCCCATCAGGACTATGTGGAATTGCTGCGAAAATTAAGAAAGCTTCCCAAAGTGAAGAAAGTTTTTATTCGTTCCGGAATCCGGTTTGATTACTGTATGGCTGACAAAGATGATACTTTTTTACGGGAATTGTGTGAACATCATATCAGCGGTCAGCTGCGGACCGCACCGGAACATGTCAGTGATACGGTGTTGGATTTAATGGGAAAACCAAGAAACAGCGTGTATGAAAGTTTTCTGAAACGTTATTCCAAAATCAATGGGCAGACGGGAAAACAACAGTATGTCGTTCCGTATCTTATGTCTTCCCATCCTGGTTCCACGCTGAAAGAAGCCATTCAACTTGCGGAATATGTACGGGATATTGGATACATGCCGGAACAGGTGCAGGATTTTTATCCTACTCCCGGAACCATTTCAACCTGTATGTATTACACGGGACTTGACCCGAGAACTATGAAACCGGTTTATGTTCCGCATAGTTATCATGAAAAAGCGATGCAGCGAGCATTAATTCAATATAAAAAGCCGGAAAATTACGAGATTGTAAAAGAAGCCTTGCGAAAGGCAGGAAGAAGTGATTTAATTGGATTTGACAGAAAATGTCTGATTCCTCCACGCCCGATGAAACAATCGGCGAAATCTTCCAAAACCAAAACGAAAAAATCAGGGAGAGGTTGATTAAGATGAATATTGCCATCGTAACCGGAGCTTCCTCCGGAATAGGAAAAGAATTTGTTCTTCAGATTGCGCAAAAATACCAGAAACTGGACGAAATATGGGTTATCGCACGAAATCGGGAAAAACTGCAGGAACTGAAAAGTCAGGTAACGGAAAAACTGCGGATACTGGATATGGATTTGTGTACGGAGGAAGCCTATCAAATGCTGCAGAATACATTGGAGGAAGCAAAACCCAACGTGCGGATTTTGGTAAACAGTGCCGGGGTTGGATTCCTTTCCGATTTCACAGAAGCCTCTTCCTTAAAATGGGATTCCATGATTACCTTAAACTGCCGGGCATTAACCCATGTTACCCACATGGTTCTTCCTTATATGAAGCAGGGTTCACGAATTCTGAACATGGCATCGTCCGCAGGTTTTGTTCCACAGCCGGGATTTAATGTGTATGCAGCAAGCAAGTCCTATGTCTTAAGTTTTTCAAGAGCATTGCATGCAGAGCTGAAATCCCGTAAAATTACCG